>JBDOMS010000254.1:0-15199 GCA_039831735.1 Pirellulales bacterium | reverse complement strand
CATTTTCCTCCCAAGGGGTAACCCCCCCTTCAGCCTCCGCCGGTGAACCACTTTTTGTCATCGAAACCAGAAATGATCAAAAATAATCATTTTTGCCTGATGATTCTCATTCATTTGACTACGTTGTTTGGCACGTCATCCACTTTGCACCCTTGTTGCAAGTCATGGTGAATCTATACTCGTCATTACGGTGTAAGTGCTAATTTGTTTGTGTGACAAGCATTTACAATGTGATCACAACGATGTTTCTGGAGAGGTCATGAAGGCTTGGTTTCGTAATCTTTTTGCAGCCATCGGTACAGTTCTTCAAGGCATGCTTGTAACCTTCCGTATTTTTCGGAATACCTACGATCCGGATCGAAGAACCTTTACTGAGCACTTCGAGTACCCAGAATTACCTGCTCCTGTGGCCGCTCGCTATCGCGGTTTTCATCGGTACGATCTCACCACATGTATCGCTTGCGACCAGTGTGCCAAAGTATGTCCTGTCGATTGTATCTACATCGGAAAAGAGCGTGTTGAAAACGGCAAGGGATTTAGTGTGAGTGGTTTTACCATTGACTACTCAAAATGTATGTTTTGTGCGTTATGTGTTGAGCCTTGTCCTGTAGATTGCATTTTTATGGGAACGACTCTCGATCTCTCCTGCTACAGTCGAGATGGAACCATGGTCGACTTTGCTCGATTGCCCGTTGATGTTGCCTGGGGCCGATCATCTTTGAATCCGACTGCAGTGGCTGCTTCAAAGGTCATCGTCGAACCTGTGCATGGCGGCCCCAATCAATAATTCAAAAAGTGATGTATATGTCTGATCCTGTCTTGCTTGCTGGTTATGTTGCTCTCTTTGTTGCGATCGGTGGTGTGTTTCTTGCGCTGAACCTGATTGTGGGTTGGCTGGTCCGTCCGAACGCACCAAATGTCGAAAAACTTGAAGTCTATGAATGTGGAGAACCGGCAATTGGTTCCAGTTTTGTTCAGTTTGACCTTCGGTTTTACGTCGTTGCCTTACTGTTTATTATTTTTGATGTAGAAGTTGCTTTGTTTTTTCCTTGGGCGACTGTTTTTGGAAAGGCCACGCAACTGGCTGATCCCGCAGTGGTAAGCGTTGAAGCCGATGGAGAGTCGCTCACCTCAGATGTCGCTGGGGTTTTTCGTGAACTTGGAGTCCAGTCTCCGGCAGTGCCAATTCTGCAGCCAACTCGTAATGAGGCGCTTTTTATTGAACAATCTCGAGGAGACATGCCAGCGGCGCAGGCGGTTGGTCAATGGGCTGTTTCGAAGACGGGGCGAATGCTTGCTCGCACTGCTGTGGTTGACATGTCCGTCTTTTTTGCCGTGTTGCTGACCGGCTTTGCGTACGTGTGGTATCGAGGAGATCTCGATTGGGTGCGAGCAATATCGTCTTCTCGTGCTGAACCAGCAAATGTGCAGGCAGAAGGGGGGGCGAGGTGAGTAGTGCACAGGGTGCAACTTTTCTAGATCAACTGAACAATGCCTTTCCTGAGGGTATTGTTGGTCAAAATTTGGATGCAATTGACCCTTGGGTTGAGGTGTCTGCTGATCGTCTTGTGTCCATTTGTCGTTGGCTCAAGGAAGAAAGTCCTGTTGCCTTTGATTCAGTGCAGTGCATCACGGCAGTAGATTGGTTTCAGTCCGACCCAAAGAAGGCTGCAAAAGTTTCGTGGGATCCTCATGTTGAATTGGTGTATCACCTATGGAGTACGGTCTCGAAAGCAAGCCTTGTGCTCAAAGTGAAGGTGTCTCGATGGAAAGACGATGTTCCCGGGCGACTTCCTGAAGTGCCGAGTGTTGCGTGTGTGTGGCGAGGTGCAGACTGGCATGAGCGCGAGGTTTTCGATTTATCTGGCGTGTGTTTTGTGGGGCACCCGGATCTTCGGAGAATTCTTTGCCCCGAGGATTGGGAGGGCTATCCTCTCCGTAAAGATTATGAGATGCCACTTGATTATCATGGAATTCGGGGGAGGTAGTGGATGTCACAGGTTGCCGATGATCCGCGAATCATTGAGTTTGATGTCCGGACGGATGAAATGCTGGTCAATATGGGGCCACAGCATCCAAGTACACATGGCGTGCTGAGGCTTGTGCTCCGCACGGATGGAGAAGTTGTTTCTGAGCTTGAGCCACACATTGGCTACCTTCATCGAAGTGCTGAAAAAATCGGTGAAAACGTTTCTGCTCGTCAGTGGATACCGTACACAGATAGGATGGACTATCTGGCAGCAATGAACATGAATCTCGGGTGGGCGTTGGCAGTTGAAAAGTTAATGAAATATGAGGTGAGTGAGAGGGCTCGCCATTTACGAGTTCTCATTGCTGAGATGGGACGTATTGCGAGCCATCTTGTTGGAATGGGTGCGTACGGACTTGATCTTGGTACCTTTAGTCCGTTTCTTTATGCGTTTCGAGAGCGTGAGAAAATACTTGATCTTTTTGAGGAGGCGTGCGGTGCACGTTTGACCTACAGTTACATTACGTTGGGCGGTTTGACGGCAGACCTGCCTCCAGGATGGTTGGCGAAATGTGAAGCGTTTCTTGATCAGTTTGAGCCTGTGATACAGGAGTATCACACACTCCTGACAACAAATGCCATCTTTGTGAAACGAACAGCCGGAATTGGTGTCATGTCAAGAGAAATGGCGATTGACTATGGCACGTCTGGTCCTGTGCTTCGAGGGAGTGGTGTTGATCAAGATCTTCGCCGGGACGGTGAGAGTATCTATACTGCGATGTACGACGGTTATGCCTTTGAAGTTGCTGTCATGAAAGATGGGCATTATCCGAGAGATCATCAGTACCCTTCTGTTCCAGCGGATGCTGTTATAGGAGACTGTTGGCATCGATTCTTCGTTCGTATGCTAGAGGTGGTGCAGTCTATGGATTTAGTTCGTCAGGCTATTGATCGCTACTCTCAGTGTAAAAATCTCTTGGGGGAACCGCTCAAGGTTGCTGAGAAGATTCCAGAGGGCGATGTCTATCTAGAGACGGAGGCTCCCAAGGGGCAGATGGGCTTCTATGTGGTTGGTGATGGGTCTGCTATCCCGTGGCGAGCACGAGCACGATCAAGCTCATTTTCAAATCTTTCGGTGGTGCATGAATTATGTCGTGGATGCCTAATCGCGGACGTTCCGGCGATTGTTGGAAGCCTCGACATCGTGATGGGTGAGATCGATCGCTAGCGTTCCTTTCGGATGTCAGGCTGGGTACTTGTGAAACGTGGATTGGTAGGTCAAACTTCGTGAGAATTTTCACGATGTCTGTTTTTGCTCGGGAACAACGTGTTAGATGGTTGGATTTCTGATCAATTCAGTCGGGTTGCCTCCATGGCTGGCGTGGACTGTCATGGCGGGTGTTTCCGCATTTCTGATACTCAATCTTATCGCTGGAGGAGCGCTTGTCTTTATATGGGCAGAGCGAAAAATTGCCGCGCGCATTCAGGACAGACTGGGCCCCACTCGAACAGGTGGTCGATTTGGCTGGCTGCAGTCTCTCGCTGATGGGATAAAGCTTCTTGCCAAAGAAGACCTCATGCCTGATGGAGCTGATCCGCTTCTATTTCGAATAGCTCCGTATGTCAGTTTTTGTGCATCATTTTGCGCATTTATTGCGTTGCCATTTGCATTCAACTTTGTTGGTCTGCGTTTGAACGTGGCTGTCTTTTTTGTTGTGGCGGTGCTCGGTCTTGAGGTGTTCGGGGTGATTATCGCTGGCTATGCTTCCGCGTCAAAGTGGTCGCTCTTTGGTGCAATGCGGGAGGCAGCTCAGGTTGTCAGTTATGAAGTACCACTTGGAATGTGTGTTGTTGTGCCTGTCATGCTAGCCGGCAGTATGGATCTGGTGACCATCGCTGAAAAGCAATCTGGCTGGTTTACGAACTGGTTTGTTTTTCATGACCCGTTCACGTTTGTCATTTTCTGGGTGTATGTGACGTGTGCTGTGGCGAGCGTGAATCGAGCCCCCTTCGACCTCGCTGAGGCTGAGAGTGAACTCGTTGCTGGTTTCCACACTGAGTACTCAGGGCTCCGGTGGAGTTTCTTTTTCATGGCGGAATACGCATCTATGTTCCTTGTGAGTGCCCTTGCTGCAGTCCTCTTCTTGGGAGGATGGAACGGCCCCATTCCAGTGGCCTCGCTGTTGGGCTGGAGTGAAGGTGCGAGTGACGCCGCATGCTACATAGTACGTCTGCTTGGGATGTTTAATCTTCTTGGAAAAGCCACTGTTGGTGTGTTATTGATGATGTGGATTCGTTGGACACTGCCGCGTCTTCGTATTGATCAAGTCATGACGACGTGTCTAAAGTACTGTACGCCTATTGCGGCAGTAATGTTTGCTGGGGCAATGCTTTGGCAGCTTGCTTTGCCGGGAGGGCTGATTCCGGATGGATCTCAAACAAAAGTGAGTGTTCGTGAGGGGTGGCTTCAGGAAGAATGTTGTTCTCCGGATGAATCTTCAGGGAAGCCTGATGATGTTGTGATGAGAGGAGGTGGTGCATGAGTTTTGTGTGCTCAAGTGCTCCTTTTCTTTTGTCGCCAGCAATCTTCGCGATGATCAACTGGCACTCAATATTTTTTTTCATGTTTGCTGCGCTTGCTTGCGGTTTTGCTGTTGCGGTAGCAGTTGCTGATAATGTTGTTCGGATGGCGTTGTATCTTGTGCTGTCACTCGGGGCGACTGCAGGTCTGTTCTTTTTGGCGGGTGCAGAATTTGTTGGTGCTATGCAGTTGATGATTTACGTGGGTGGAACACTTGTGCTTTTAGTTTTTGGGGTCATGCTGACTGCTCAGTCTCCATTTGTGACGATGCGTTCTTCAGTGAAGGATCGAGTGCTTGCTGGAATTGCAGCATTTGCTCTCCTCGGCATACTTTTGCAGGCAGCCTTTTCTGTTGAGTCATGGAGGGAGCCAGCTGCGGGTTTGGTTGAGCAGCCTGCAGCAACACCGCTTGGTATGGCCTTGGTTGGAGTGCGAGTCGATGGCCCTCCCGCAAATTCACCTTCGAGCACCGTGCGCAGCGGGTATCTTCTTCCTTTCGAAATAGTGTCTGTGCACCTACTTGTTGTGCTTATTGGCGCCGCCTACCTCGCTCGAGCAAAACGCCGGAAGACGCCACGATTGATTGAGGTTGCTGCTTCTGTCGAACCTCCTGCATCTGTGGCAGAGCATCAGGCAAAAGGTCGTCAGGAGTCTCATGGTGCATCTTCAGTGCTGACCGGAGGTGGGGCATGAGCAGCCTTTCTTTCCTTTCGTGTTTTGGAAGTTTTCTGAGTGAACCGGTAAGTGTCGTGCATTATTTGGTGGTCGGAGCAATCCTGTTTGTTTCGGGCATTGTGTGCATGGCAACGAAGCGGAACGCGCTTGGGGTGCTTATGGGCATCGAGCTTGTTCTGAATGGAGCAAATGTAAATTTTGTAGCCTTTGCGTCACCGTGGCTAAGCGGTAAGGGGGCATTATCCCTTGGGCTTGATGGCCAGATCATTGCGTTGTTTGTCATTTTGTTGGCAGCTGCCGAAGCAGCCGTTGCTTTAGCGATTACTCTTAATTTTTACAACAACCACTCTACGGTTGATGTTGACCGGGCTGACGATCTCAAGGGTTAGTTTTTATTCACCTATTTTTTACTATGGACCAAACCATTCCATCACTCTTGGGGCTTGCGTGGCTGACGCCGCTGGTGTCGTTCGTGCTGATTTTGTTTTTTGGTCCGAAGATGGGCCGCAATGGAAAAAATGCAGCATGGGTTGCGACCGCCGCGATTGTCATATCTCTGGTCTTATCTTTGGTTGCTGCCAGTCAGTGGTTTACTGCCCATCCAGTGAAATCGGTGGAGCACGGAGGTGATCATGGTGAGCATGCCGTTGTCACCACGTCGTCTTCCCTTTTTGCCGCCGAAGCCGATGAGCATGATGGTCATGGTCAAGCTGTCAGTCACGGGGATGAAGATCATCCCGTTGATTCGCAGCACCATGTGTCTGGTCATGTAGAGCGAAGTCAGGTTCAAGCGTTAGCCGGGGATTGGTACACGCTCTATCAGGGAGGCAATCTCAAACTTTCAATTGGCTGGTATGTCGATGCACTAACGGTCTTAATGTTTGTTGTCGTAACATTTATTGCATCATGTATTCATGTGTACGCAACTGGATATATGCATGATGAACTTCATGATGTTACTGATCACGAGGTCACCCTGGGTTCAGGGGAGCATCTTCTGCGCCCTGGAAGATTCCCTCGCTTTTTTCAGGCCCTTTCACTTTTCTGTTTCTCGATGCTCGGCATTGTGATTGCCGGAAATCTGGCAATGGTATTCATTTTCTGGGAGTTGGTGGGGATTTGCTCTTGGTTTCTAATTGGCTTTTACTTTGAGCGGAAAACTGCATCCACTGCTGCCAATAAGGCTTTTATCGTCAACCGTGTGGGTGACTTCGGTATGCTTATTGGTCTTATGGCATTATGGGGTGCTCTTGGGACGCTTCATTTCGCTGATGCAAAGTCGGTTGGTGAGCATGGTGAGGGATTCACTCGACCCGGTTTGTTTAGTCTTGTGAGGCCAGCCACAAACAATCATGAACTTCAGGTTCCTGATGGAATGGTGAAATTTGCAGCTGCCGATGAAGTTGCTCAGATTTCAATGGTCAACCGTGATGATTCCTCGGTCGAGGTGGCTTCAAAGATTGATGGCTGGCGAAACCGGGGCGCAGGGCGTTGGCTTCTTTTCATTGCAGGTGTAGGGATTTTCTGTGGTTGCGTTGGCAAAAGTGCTCAAGTCCCTCTGTTTGTTTGGCTGCCAGATGCTATGGAAGGTCCGACTCCTGTATCAGCACTCGTGCATTCTGCGACAATGGTTGCCGCAGGAGTGTATCTTGTCGGTCGGTTTTTCCCTGTGCTTTCGCCAGATGTATTGCTCGTTATCGCGTATGTTGGGGGTATTACTCTTTTTGTAGCTGCAACGATCGCATTGGTCGCGAATGACATCAAGCGAGTGCTGGCGTATTCAACAGTGAGTCAACTGGGGTACATGATGCTGGCTTTAGGTGTTGGTGGTTGGGTAGCTGGCCTCTTTCATCTTGTCACGCATGCTTTCTTCAAGAGTCTGCTTTTTCTCTGCTCAGGTTCTGTAATCCATGCCTGTCACACGAATGACATGCGAAAAATGGGTGGACTTGCGAAGACGATGCCGTGGACGGCAGGAACAATGCTTGTGGGATGTCTTGCAATTATTGGGGCAGGCGTGCCTTTTGTGATTGGCTTGTCAGGGTACTATTCAAAGGATGCCATTCTTGCGCAAGCCTTGTCTTTTTCGCAGGCTAACCCAACGCATTCGATTCTCTTTTTGGCTGTCGCTGGAGGCGCTTTTCTCACTTCTTTTTATATGTTTCGACTCTGGTTTATGACGTTTGCTGGGGAGCCTCGTGATCAGCACGTAGCTAATCACGTGCATGAATCACCTCCAGTTATGGTTTGGCCGCTGGTGGCACTTGCGATCTTTGCCGTTGTTGCCGGCTGGTCGCTTCCTGGTGGTTTTGGTCTGGCGAACATGCTTGAGCAAGCCCGGCCTGCAGGTACTGAATCAACAAGTGTGGGAGGATTTGTTTTTGGATCGCTTGTCTACCCTGCTGAACATGAAAGTCATGTTGGGGCCATCCATGCCACAGCCACCATGTCTGCTTTTATTACGGCGTTGGCTGGGGTGTTGTTGGCGGCGGTTATGTACCTCTGGAGGATTGTGTCGCCTGCCCTGTTAGCGGGAATGTTCAGGCCTGTTTTTGTTTTTCTCGTCAATCGTTGGTATGTCGATGAGTTGTATCATGCAGTGTTTGTGATTCCTACAATGAGAGTTGCCAAAATAGCCTCTAGTTTTGATCGACATGTCATTGACCGAATTGTTGATGGATTTGCGTGGCTTGCTCGTAAGTTTGCTGGAGTCGATGCTTGGATTGACAGGCATCTTGTTGATGGGTTGATAAATGTAATCGCTGATTACACCTGGAGGGCGGGTCTTTCTTTGAAGAAAGTGCAAACCGGCCGACTGCGGCAATATGTCATGTTTATCGTAGTCGGTACTGTCGCCCTTATTGTGCTTGCTAGTCTTGTGTTTCGTACATCCTTTGCTGGATAGTTTTTACCTTATTTGATTGAACCATCGGATCTTTATCATGATTGCTACCGCATCACTTGATCAACCTGCTTTGTGGCCCCTGTCGTTGATTGTTTTTTTGCCAGCGGCGGTGGCGGCTTTCCTCTCGTTGCCGATCATTCCAAAAGCTCGAGAGGAGATTATTCGTTGGATCACTTTGGGCACTCTGGCAATTGTATTTGTGCTCTCGCTTTGGCTAGCTGTTCCCCAGTTATTTGGTGAAACAGGACCAGCGCAGTTTCAGATTGGGCAGCCGGAAATGCAGTCTGTTGTAAAACTTCCTTGGATTCAATCTTTTGGTATCGAATACTTGTTGGGTGTGGATGGAATTAGTCTTCCGTTGATCGTTCTTACAACGTTCCTGTCATTACTTGCTGCAGCAGCAAGTTGGCCAATCAAGAAGCATGTCAAAGCCTATCACGTACTTTTTCTTTTACTTGTGACTGGCATGCTGGGAGTGTTTGTATCGCTCGACTTCTTTCTTTTTTACGTGTTCTGGGAAGTCATGCTGTTGCCGATGTATTTCCTCATCGGCATCTGGGGTGGTCCAAGGCGAGAATATGCTGCCATTAAGTTTTTTCTTTACACGCTTCTTGGAAGTGTGTTGATGCTAATTGCAATTCTCATGCTTTATTTTTCAAGTGACCTTCGGATGCTTTCACCAGAGCAACTGACAGCTTCTCATGTGATAAGTGCTGGAATGGATGCTGCTGCTCAGGCAGATGCCGTGCAGTTGATCAAGACATCATCCGATCCAATTCACACATTCAATTTGCTTGCATTAGCTGAGCTTGGACAGTTACCAAACTCTCCCTTCGCATCGGCCATGGTATGGGGATTTAGTCTTGAGACGTGGGCATTTCTCCTGCTTCTGATTGGTTTTGTAATCAAGGTGCCTGTTGTGCCGGTTCATACCTGGTTGCCTGATGCACATGTTGAGGCACCAACACCAATATCAATGATTCTTGCTGGAGTGCTTCTCAAACTTGGTGGTTATGGCATTATTCGAATTTGCTATCCAATCTGCCCGGGGGCAGGTTTGTCTCTTGCGTGGTTAGTGTGTGGTCTTGGTGTGGTTTCTATGGTCTATGGTGCCTTTGCTGCGCTTGCCCAAAAAGACTTCAAGCGAATGGTGGCATATAGCTCTGTAAGCCATATGGGATACGTTATGTTGGGGCTCGGTGTTTGGAGTGCCGTGGCTGGGCAGGAGTATCGTTGGGAAGCTTGGGCGCAGGGTGTGAATGGTGCAATGTTTCAAATGTTGGCCCATGGCTTTTCATCAGCCGGAATGTTCTTCATGGTGGGTGTTTTGTATGACAGGGTCCATCACCGTAATCTCGATGAATTTGGTGGTATCTTCAGTAAGATGCCCGTGTATGCTGGTCTCGCAGTGGCTGTTTTTTTTGCAGGATTAGGGCTGCCAGGTCTATGCGGATTTATTGGTGAAGTTCTTGTGACGCTGTCGAGTTGGAATTACAGCCGAACGCTCGCGGTGATTTCAGCATTCACGGTTATCCTTACTGCCGCATACATTTTATGGGCTATTCAGCGAGTGTATCTTGGTGCTGAATATAAAGGCCCGCATGGTGATAATCTGACTCCCATAACGCCACGTGAACTTTCGATTGCAACTCCTCTAGTGTTTTTAGCAATTCTATTTGGCGTGGCTCCTCAAATCCTGTTCAATTATGTCACTCCGACGGTCAATCGGCAGGTTCAGTCTCTCGCTGCCTGGACGCAAAATGTTCATGATGCCTCGTCCGCTGTGAATCTTGCGGAGGTGGAATAGTGAACGAGTCACTGAACATCGGCACGCTTCTTTCTGGTGTGATGAATGACACACTTTCTGTGTCACTGCCGCTGTTTCGTCCAGAGTTAGCACTGTCTGCAACAATCGTGTTGCTACTGTTGTGCCGAATGCTTCCAGTTTTCCGTTGGCTTGATTCATCGCTGGTGGCGCTTGGTGGTGCGTCATTTGTTCTTTGGTATGCGTGGCTTGATCTTGAGGCATTACCTCTCAATTTGGTTTCCACTGCGTCCAGTGCTGGGCGGATGGAGTTATTCTCTGGGTTGCTCGTCTATGATTCTTTCACTGCTTACATTCGCTTTATCCTTGCCGGTTTTCTTGTCCTCTATATTGTGTTTACCAAGGTTTCGGGTATTCCTGACCGAGAAGACGGTGCAGACTTTTACTCTCTTGTACTTGGATCAACGCTTGGTATGTGCCTGATGGCCTCGGCCAACCATCTTCTGATGATTTTTATGGCTGTTGAGATGGCCAGTGTGCCGTCGTACGCGTTGGCAGGTATTCTCAAGGGAAGAAAGGCTGCCTCTGAGGCTGCCCTGAAGTATGCCGTATACGGAGCTGGTACGGCAGGAATTATGCTCTATGGCATTAGTCTTTTGGCTGGATCCTTGGGAGGATGTCATCTTCCGAGTCTGGCAATGCAACTAGCGAATGTTGTTTCTTCCGATGCTTCAGGTGGTCAGATACTTGTACTGTGCCTCGGTGGCTTGATGCTCGCAGTGGGGCTTGCATTCAAGTTGTCTGCTGTCCCGTTCCACTTCTGGTGTCCAGATGTTTTTGAAGGAGCCGCTGCAGAAGTAGGTGCATTTTTGTCAGTTGCCAGTAAAGCTGCAGCTGTGGCACTTCTTATTAGGGTTGCCTACGGTTTTGGAATGCCTGTTGTTGGTGATCAGTCCCTCTCTGACAATGTGATGTCAGGACTTGTTTTAGACCTTGCCCCCGTGCGTAGTTTTATGGTTGCAGTCATCGCATTGATGGCCACGGTAACATGTACATTGGGCAATCTTGCGGCCTATGGTCAAACAAATATGAAGCGGCTTTTGGCCTATTCGACAATTGCTCATGCTGGCTATCTGATGATGGGTGTTGCGGCGGCGATTGCCCTGGTAGGTTCCAAGCCAAATGCAGCTGCTACAGCCATCAGTGCGGTAGCTTTTTATCTTGGAACATATCTTTTTATGAATCTTGCAGCTTTTGCTATTGTCGCATTGCTGCGAAATAAACTCCGCAGTGAAGAAATCACTTCATATGCTGGGCTGGTTCAAACGAGCCCTGGAATTGTTGTTGCAACCGCTGTTGTTTTTGTCAGTTTAATTGGCCTTCCTCCACTTGCAGGCTTTGTGGCGAAGTTCCTCATATTCTCTTCACTGGTCGAGGCAATTACTTTGAATGCAGACAGACAATTGATGCTTGTCCTTCTAGTAGTTGGTGGACTCAATACGGTAATCAGCCTGTTCTACTATTTGCGAGTCTTGAAGGTCATGACATTTGAAGCCTTGCCTGAGGATCGAGTGGGCGAAGCTTTTCCGTTGGTGTCACTTCCTGGTGCCGTTGTCACCATTTTCGCGGCACCCGTGCTTGTTTTGGGTGTTTTTTGGTCTGGTCTCTATGCGGTTGCTCAGTTAGCCGGTGCTTTTGCCTCTTAAAACTTAAAGTCATTCAATGGCCTCGTATTCTCTCTCAAAACTTGTTGCGATTCTGAAAGCATCCCCAGCGATGTACATAGCAGACTCAGGTATTTGGTCATATCCCGGAGATGAGAATCTCAAATTAGCGTTAGCGGATATTGTGGAAGACCAGAAAAATGTAGCAGAACGAGCATCGATACTCCTTGGTGAACGTGAGGAGCCGGTTCCACAAACCGCTTACCCACTTGCCTATACCGCATGGCATGATCTTGATCTTTTGTTTCTTCTGCCACGACTGATACAAGGTATGCAAAATCAAGTGGCGGGTATTGAGAATCTAGATATTTCAGAAGAGGATTCGGCGACTCGTGACTTGTCGAGGCAGGCGAAGAATACGACACTTGGCCATATCGATGTGCTTGAGCAGCAACTATCACGTTTGAGACGTCTCTCTACTTTGGCGTAACCTATGGCTTTTTATGACAGCCACTGCCATCTTGACCCAATGCGTTACGGAGAAGATCTCCCAAAGGTGCTCGCACGTGCGCGTTTGGCAGGGGTGACAAAGTTGACAGTGATTGGCACACGAGCTGCGGACAGTGAGGCTGCGGCAGAACTTGCTTCTCGAGAGTCTGGGATTGTTTCATCTGCGGGTATTCACCCTAACGATGTCTCTGAGATTGCTCCAGACGAATGGGACCGTGTTGTCAAAGTGTTGTCCGGAGGGAAGGCAAGGGCCGTTGGTGAAACTGGGCTCGACTGGTACCGAGATTTTGCGCCACGTGATCTACAAAAGGATTTTTTTGAACGGCATTTAAGGTTGGCTCAAGAATTGAGGCTGCCCATCGTGATCCATACCCGAGAGAGCATCCGTGACACGCTGGACATGCTTCATGAGGTGGTTAAACGCGGCGCACTATTGCCAATCCTGCATTCATTCACTGGAACCACAGCCGAAGCGGCCGAGGCGATTGAATTAGGCTGTTATCTCGGTTTCGCTGGTATGGTAACGTTTCGATCTGCTGGAGAACTTCGAGAAGTCGCGAAGACAGTACCATTAGATAGGCTACTTATTGAGACAGATAGTCCCTTTCTTTCTCCGGAGCCATATCGTGGTCGTCGAAATGAGCCAGCCCACGTGATTCATACTGCTCGATGTCTTGCCATTGTCCGTGGCGAACAATTGGAAAAGTTAGCCGAAGCAACAATGAAAAATGCTGAACGATTGTTTTGTAGTAAGTAGCGTTTCGAGAGGAGAAGCAAACATGGTCCGAACTCCAAGTACAATGTTGCCGCTGGGTACGAGTGCCCCGGATTTTCAACTTCCAAATATCGATGGTCGAGACCTTGCATTTGATGATGTAGCTGGTGAACGTGGAACCGTTGTCATATTTATGTGCAATCATTGTCCCTTTGTGAAGCATGTGGCAGATCAGTTGGCCATGTTGGGAAATGAGTATCAGTCTCGAGGGATCGGATTTGTGGCAATCTCTTCCAATGATGTGGCGACGCACCCAGCTGATTCTCCTGAACAGATGGTTCATGAAGCTGAGGAACGTGGATATACGTTTCCATATTTGTACGATGAATCCCAGTCTGTAGCGAAGGCCTATCACGCTGCTTGTACACCAGACTTTTATCTCTTTGATGCAGAGGGGTTACTCGTGTATCGAGGGCAGTTAGATCCAAGCCGACCCGGTGGAGATGTCCCAGTAACCGGTTGCGACTTGCGTTCCGCGATCGATCGTCTTCTTTCGGGGCAATCGCCTGTTGAGGAGCAGATTCCAAGTCTTGGATGCAATATCAAGTGGAAGCCTGGTAACGAGCCTGATTACTTCAGGACGTGAACGCACACACCAATCTCATTTCCTCGAATCACGGGGTCCCGCGACATTTCGCTCAGCAAGCCGTCCAATACTCTGAGTATCTTTGGGCTCAAGTTGTGAGGCATTCATGTTTTCTCGTTGAATAGCCTCATATACCTCTTGCCTGTGAACAGGAACTTCTGAAGGAGCATTGATTCCAAGACGAACCTTATCTCCACGAATGTCCACGATCGTCACAACGATCGTGTCACCGATCATGATGCTTTCATCACGTTGTCTGGAGAGTACGAGCATCTCTGGGTCCTTCCTGATCCTTTTGTGGCGTTGCCAATCCTCGAGCAACGAACACTTTCATTATGCACTCTTTTTAAGCGGAGGTCGGTTTGTTGTCAGTTCATATTGCATTGGAAGCTCACCACTGGCGACGACTTGACGGCCTGTACGGGCTTCAAGGTTGATTACTATTGGCGCTTTCAAATTGAGTGTAAGACCTGTGCCGTTTTGTCCGACGACGACGACGACCTGCGCTTGACGAATGTCATTTATGCTGAGAGGAGTCAGCTCACTTCGCGGAATACGCACTTGATAGTGAGGGACAAATCGCCGTGGGCTCACAACAGCTAAAGCAACATCTCCCTGATTTGTACTCTGGAGCCATCCGAGTGCATCATTACTGGCGTCGGCGAGGAGCGCCCATTCTCGACAGTCCTCAAGTCCCGGCAAACCACTTTGGAAGGTCAGTACATCGTTTGGATCGACATCAATACGTCCAAAACGTCTTGTGTTTATACGCATGTTGGCGGCACTCCTTTGCCTGTCAGTCAGTACGATTTCACCACGCAGGTGACTTCGTAAGACAATGCATGCTATCTGTATCATGCATCTAACGAACTCCACATTCGCTACATATGGTCATCGGCAGTTCTGGGGCTTCAGGTAGAGAAAAAAGGCTTGGAGAAGGAGGAGGGGTGTGGGAATAGTTGTGGAGCAGGTAGTTCGGAGTGGTGAAAGAGAGTTTTCAGGTATGATACGCTACCGTGCGATTCGTTATCATTGTGACATTCGTCATCATTGTCATGATGAGACTTTCCAAACAATAGAAAACAGGTATAAGCTCAATCCATGTCGCGTTTTTTTGGTCTTTGCATAATTCTGCTATCGGTTTTTCTTCTTACAACTGGATGTTTTTCTGGGGCGTATGAGGAAGATTTCAAGGCTCGGCTTCAACAGTACAAGCAAGATTCGAAAAAAGGGCCTCCACCTGTTGCTCAAGATGCAGGTCAGAATGACGATGGTGGTGCTCAGTAGTTTTTCACTGCCACATCGGTTGCGCTCGCCATGCGGCAAGTGAGGCGAGGATAAGTAGCGGAATCCAAGCGCCTAATGAGGCACTGAATAAGTCATTCGAGACAAGTGCATGACTGCCGAGTACCACCCCAAAGAAAATGACGGTCATAAGTACACAAAGTCCAACAGCAACAAAGATTCCTTTGCGGCTTGGTCCTACGACAAGTGGAATCCCTAACATTGCGAGTGAAATGTCGAGAAAAGGTGAGACAAATCGTGAGTGAACTCGTAGGGGTACTTCTGGCCCAAGTCCTAGGCTCGGGTTTGCAATGGCATGAATGAGTTCTACCGTAGAGGAGTATTGCTGCCAGTTTGTCGACCCAATCATTTGTTCAAACGTTACATTGCTGATGACAAAACACTGTCGTGGTGCAAGCCAGGATGCTACAGATTGTGTCAGGATAATCGCTGGATCTATTGGAGTTATGCGATCAATATCAGCT
>JBDOMS010000581.1:0-3394 GCA_039831735.1 Pirellulales bacterium | reverse complement strand
ACCAACAAATCCTGCTCAATCACCTCAAACTACGGCTGCCCAAAATAAACCAAACTCAAATGTAGTGACGACTTTGCAACTGCCAGCCTAGAAAACAAGGTGTAACTGGAGCTTACTGGGGAACTTGGGTTAGCACGATCGCGAGCAAGATCGAATGTGGCGAACGGCTTGGCGGAATTCTAAAGTACTATCATCGCGCTGCGGCCTAGTATTTCCGGTCGACATGCTTTTTCATAGTCGGTAATAGCGGTACGCGCTGGTAGCAAGATCTACACGCCGTGGCCTTCGAACTACACCCGCTGGCCTCCTACAACGGCCGACTTTGGCTCGTCAAATTGTCAACAAACTCCAATTTCCAATGAGCTTTTGGTTCATTTCAATATTTCTACTTTACGGGCGTCCGCTCATTCGATTGCTTGTGCTAAACATGGTCGGTTGACCAACACACTTGAAACAATCGTCAAAGCGACCAGTGGTAGTTCAAACTGCTGTGTGGTCGTTCCTCGTTGTGTTCATCATGTCGACGCTTGGCGAACCAGTGTGCTTCTGTCAGATTGGCTAACTCCACGCAGCTCAATAGCTCGTCTCGTAGTCGACCGATTCATAGATTTTGATCATCTCGTAAACCAAGATTTGAGGGGAGTTACGATTCGGCGGAGTTGTTTGACCGCACGGTCTTGAGAAATCAAAACAAACTCATCTTATCGCTTCCATGAGAACCTCCTGATGGGCCTTGAGTACATTGTCTAGCGAATATTGTCTGGCGCGAGTTTTTCCACTCTCTGAATATCTTGCGGGATCTTTCACAGCCTTCAGCAGGCATTCCCTCCAAACAGAAACCAACTCATAATCAGATACAACGATCCCTGCGTTACCTACAATTTCTGCTAACCCTCCGACTCCGCTGGCAACTGTAGGAATGCCTAACGCAAGCCCCTCAAGAGCAACCCGTCCAAATGTCTCTTGCCATTGACTCGGTACAAGCAGCACCTTTACCTGCTCATAGATCTTCCAGACCTCTGGAGAAGGATCCAAATAGGTGACATTGGCAAGATCAGACATGTCAACAAATTTTGGATTGTTTGTATATACAGATCCCAAGGATTCTGTAATCCTTCGGATGTATGCATCTGAAAATTGTGCTGAGCCAGGCTCATTTTTCAATGTGCTCCAGCCAAGCACTGTAGCAAATTCATGATCCGGCATAGTGGCTGCAAGCATTCGGAATATGTTGCCTCCTTTTCTCTCAAGGGGATTGAACATCATGATGTATCGTCCATGCCCAGGCCTGAAATGAGACCTGAGTATGTCCAGATCCACCGCTGAAGGCACAGCATATGAGCTCCTTCCAAATTTTTCCTTCACATAATCTCGAACAGGCTCAGAGACCACGATTATCTCAGTGGGGGAAAAATGGGATCCTTCACAGATATCAGTCTCGAACGGAATCTTGCAGACGCGAAGAACAGACGGAACATCATGCCTTTTAGCAGCGACCATCGCTACGTCAGACCACATCAGCTGAGTGAATATCACATCAGGACGAAAGCGTGTGATGGTTTGGTCCAATGCTTCTTCACGATCGGTATGGGGCACTCCTTTGAATGGCACATCATCTATGATACCAGATCCATATCGCTCATCTGTCAAGACTTCAACTTCGACATCATAGGATTTTTTCAGGCCTGACATGAGAGTCTGTGCGCTTTTTTCTGCACCCCCTGTAGCAGGCATGTGCATTCCGCAGACATATAGCAATTTCATGATATCTTCGCTAGTATCTTGTCAATCACTGACGGAAATTTTCCTGCACGGTCAAAAAGGGACTTGCATCTTCCTGAGAACTCCGCTGCTTTGCCATTGAGCATATGGCGCATCTTATCCTCCAGCGTATCCGCCTGAGAATCAGGCAACACACAATAGCCGCATCCTTCAAGTTCCCATGTCACTGCCCGAAGCTCTTGATTGTCAATATTTCTCGCCCCAGGGATTAGTATCGCGGGCTTATTATGCTCAAGCAGTTCATGGACTGTGAAGAATCCAGCTTCTGATATGACAAACCGTGCTTCTCGGTATTCTGCGGGCATGTCATGGGTCCAACGCTTTATCTTTGTCTTTGGAAACGGCCCCACATCATTCGTGTTATACGCGCCAAGCAGTACCGTGAAGTCCACATCGTAGTCTGGAGCGACTTTGTCTATCGCCTTGCCGATAAGATTAAAGAAAATTTCTGCACTGGGCTGACCACCCCCTCCAGCTGTGACCAACACTTTGTTCTTAGGTACCCCTTTCTTATTGCGATTGAGTATCGGCCGTACCATGCTGCCGTTCATCTGGCCACTCAGACAGGGATCAAAGATATCACATAGGATGAATAGATCATCAAATTTCATATGGAACCCCTTTCCATAGAACAATGTTAGATAGGTATCTCTCAGAGGATATGATACAAGATAGGATCTCATACCCCTCCGCCTGGTTTCATCTAGAAGAGTCTCATCAAAGAAAGTGGAATAAAAGATGTCAGTGACTCCCCTGTCTGCCATCTTGTCCAATAGTGAGTTGCGATTTTCATAGTCAATTCGACCCGCCTCACTGTGCCTATCTATTTCTTTTGGCAGCACAATATACTCCATCCGATCATGACTAAAATCGGTGTAGCTTTCATATTCATATTCAGAGAAAAGATAGATCTGCCTATTCGTCTTGTCGATCACTTTCCTTGCGATCTTTATCAACAGAGACATATGACCCATTGTCCCTGAGTTTCCGAAAGATACAAAACCGATACTCATGGTCTCCCCCAAGACTTGTTGTCAAGATAGAATGCTATGGTGACTCCATCGCTTATCCATTCCAAAAACGCCACTCGGTTCACATTACATCGAACCTTGTTGAAAAAAGGCTTGCGTGATCAAGATGGATCACTTGGGAGTCGATGACCTTAAGCAGCTTTTCATCACCAAAAATCTCGTCAAACTTCCAATGAAAATCCAAGTTCTTCCATTCATCGACCATAGACTTTCTGCCAACCTTCTTGCGATCATTGATGTCATTTTACCTAAGTTCTCGTAGGTATTTCTTACTTGATGCCCGCGTCAAATTATTTGCGCGTCACCACTCCGTGGCTGTCAGGATCGCTGTTGAACAAATCCTTTTTCTGCTTGCCACTTTTATTCGATTTACCGTTCTGCTTAGTGTCAGCCTTGCTCCATTTCTTCCACTCGGCCTCAGTAACATGGCCATCCTCATTAAACTGGTAGGAAAAATGAATTTTGCCTACAGTACATGGTCCGCTGCCCATTCAGCTTGTCTCGGCTGGTGAAGGTAACCGATACTGGACAGGTTGTCTATAAGGCCGAGAAGCAACAGTGCCAAGCCTTTCCCGACCAGA
>JBDOMS010000270.1:0-3398 GCA_039831735.1 Pirellulales bacterium | reverse complement strand
GTCTGTTCAGGGATCACAGATTGTTGCTCGTCACTACCATGGTGATATTCCAAATGATGCAACACCCCTCACGCTCCTTGTTCCTGGTATTCCAGAGGCACATCAAGCCTGGCAAGTAAGTCCTACAGGGTTAAGACCATTAAAAACACGGCGAGTGACTGGAGGGGTGTCTGTAACCCTGGAAACCTTCCATGCTCAAGCCATGGTGTTATTTAGTGGTGAACCAAGCGTCACAGCACATATGCAGGAAAAACTCCGAGAGTTAGCTCCACTCACGCTGGCGTCCTGCCGAGCTATGACAGCAAATATCCTCAGTGCAGGAAGTTCCATGCTCGGTCGCCTTCCGCCTGCAGCTCTCGGAACGCTTCCCGCTACGAGTATGTTATCGACCGCTCAGAATGAGGCCCTTGAGGCGGAAGCTCTCCTGGCAACTGATCCGGCAAACGCTGTGGCAAAATTCCAGCGTGCCATCGCAATTGGCAGTCAGCTTGAGCGTTTGACGTGGGAGCGCGGGATTCTGGCAACTGGCTCTATGGTTGCAAGCCCCCTATCCACATCAGATGCCACGCTTGCAGAACATTGGCAATTTGTAAATGCTCTTGGATCAACAACCCGGAGCCAGTCATTGCTCCAAGGTGGATCAATGGAAACTCTTGAAGAGCTTTCTGGAAATGGATGGCGGCATTTCGCGATTGAAGATCCTCTTGTGCAAACCCAGGTTGAGCTTACTCGTTCAAATCCTTTTGCTGGTTCTGCATGCCTCACCATTGAAGCTTTGGCAAAAAACGCATCTGAACCTCCCGTTGTTTTAGAAACACCCCCAGCGTGGATTACTACACCACCACTTATAGCACCACCAGGAAAACTAATTGAGATTGAAGCGCGTGTGGCTATCAATGCACCGATTCAGGCCAGTGTCGATGGTCTTCTCGTTTTTGACTCTTTCGGAGGTCCGGCTCTCGCCGAGCGGGTCGGCCAGACGAACGGCTGGGAAAGACTGGTACTGTATCGTATTGCCCCGGCTGATACATCCACACCACTCATCGTTACTTTTGCGATGACTGGACTAGGCTCAGCAAAACTAGACGACGTTTTTATCCGAGTCCTTGACCGAACGGGTATACCAACAACCGTCGTCTCATCACCCTCGAACCCTTCAATGGGAACAGAGTTTTCTCGCCCCAGTGACCTTTTGGGAATTGAAACTATTCCTCAACAACCACAGCCAGTTGTCCGATCGCAGGCCCAAGAACGCCAGTCTCGTGAAGATTCTGATGTAAGATCGTGGCCAGGACTCAACCTTGAGTGGCCTAATCTTTTTCAACTTAATGATGCTGATACACCACCCCCGGGGCCAGGCGGTGGAACAATAGACCCTTTCAAACGCGCTCGACAGTAATTATCGACGAGAGAGCATTTGTCTTGCCATGGTGTCAAGTCGTGTAGTTTCCCTTGTGTAAAGATCAAGTAATTGCCTTTCACTGAGCGACTCGATCTCTTCCACAGAAATAACTCTTCCAAATTCAAGTCGAATCCGACCTGACTGAGGCAGGACTCGAGTTCGAGGCCAGCACTCGTACGCTCCCACTATTGCAACAGGAACAATGGGCACTCTCGCTTTTTTTGCAATGAGTCCAAAACCACCCTTTGGTGATCCAAGGTGTCCATCCCATGTACGAGAGCCTTCTGGAAAAATAATGACCGCTGCACCTTTCTGAAGGCGATCAATCACTGTCTTCATTGCTTTTACCGCTGATGTTTCCCTGTTTATTGGAATGGCATCAAGTGCTGTAATCACTGCTCCAAATGGTTTGAATGAATACAGCGAACTTCTGGCGAGACTTGAAAGACGTCTATTGGTAGCAAGACCAAGAAGTAGTGGATCAAGATGACTTTGATGTGTTGAAAGGACAAGAATGCCTTTATTCTCTGGTATCGACTCAGCAAATCGACAGCGAAACCCAAAAACGGCGACTGCCAAACATCGACAAATTATCCACAGGAGCGAATATAGCCATCGCCCAAATAAACTGTGGCCTCCTCCTTGCGATAAATGTTTTTCGGATGTCTTCATACTTTTTGCCGCAACTTAACCATAGACACAAGACGATCCACAACTGCTTCACAAGAGAGCCCATCAGTATTCACAATAACAGCATCATCTGCTGGCTTCATTGCCCCAATATCCCGTGTTCGATCGCCCTCATCCCGCTGCAATTGGGAAACTAGAACATCGTCTAACGAAATATTTTTACCTTGCGCAACGTGCTCTTCATATCGACGACGGGCACGCTCATGTGGTGAGGCTGTAAGATACACTTTGATTGCTGCTTGTGGGAAAACAACTGACCCCTGATCACGTCCTTCAGTGACAACATCAACAAGTGCATGTGCGATGTTTCGCTGCAAGCGTTTCATAGCATCTCGCACTAACGCGGCATCAGCAACCGAACGAGTTGCTTGAGTAACGTAATCTGAACGAATCTCATTCGACACATCTCTCCCATCCACCATGACACAACCATCACAAAACTCAAAAGTCATTGATGAGGCCAGATGAGCCAACGCACCATAATCTTTTAGTGATATGCCGCGCTGAATCGCCACGAAAGCAACAGCGCGATACATGGCTCCCGTATCCATGTAGCACCATCCAAGCCGTGCTGCCAAAGCTCTTGCTGTTGTGCTTTTTCCTGCTCCAGCAGGCCCATCGAGAGTTACAATCATCGGAACAGTCTCAACACGTTTTTGCCATAATCTCTGAAGCGTTTGCCATCAAACTCATTGCTACGTCACTAGGATTTTCAAGTCCAATCCCAAGGCCCATCGTGGTAACACCTGATTTCTGTTCATCACATGGCAGCATCGTATCCAACATATGCTCGCCAGAGCGCACATGCCATGGAAGCCCGAGTGAGAAAATCTGGGCGGGCGATCGCTGCATCCGTAAAGACTCCGGGCGAACTTCTATGAAATGAGGAGCGGTAAACCGCCATCGTTCAGTCACAATTGATTGAAGATTGAGGCTACGAAGAAGATCTGGCATTTCATTTTCATGCCAAGCAAATCGACAAGCAGCATAGTTTTGAAAGGGACTCGCGATCAATGGCTTAAGAAGTTGAATCTCAAACTGGAGTACAATAAGAGGCAAATCCTCCATCAGGAAAACTCGCTGCGTGAAAGAACCTTCTTCACCATTTGTTCCAAGTAGATGGCCTCGACTCTCTATAGCATTATCAACGTACTCAACTGAGTCAGCAACCATCTTTGAATAGCTTGCCCCATCGTGCATGTCTTCCCAACGCCGCCCATCGGCCACAGGCAGGGATGTTGATCGCACAGCAAGTCGTTGTGAAATTCTATTGACGCCTTCTCCAGGTCGTCGAACTGAGATAAGC
>JBDOMS010000013.1:0-3400 GCA_039831735.1 Pirellulales bacterium | reverse complement strand
GTCAAACTCTACAAGAGCTCTCTCGAGACGAAGAGCTCGTTCCATTCGCTCAGTTTCATTGGTATCAAATAAGAAACTTGTAACAGAGTCGGCTCTGTCAACAGATGAGCTTCGTAGAGCTGAAGCGGTTGAAATAATTCGCTTTCGGATTCGATGCCGTAATTCCATCGCTGCATTTCGCGTGAATGTCGTTATCAGGATATGTCCAATCCGTAGATCAGCACGGACGGCTAACTCCCGAGCCACGAGCGCAGCAACAGCATACGTCTTTCCAGTACCAGCACTCGCCTCGACGATCATGCTCGTATGAATCTGATCATTAGTCAGGTCAAGTTTCATTCTGGACTGTAGATATTCGTTCTAGGTTTAAAGCGAGTAATTGCAACATATGGATTGAAAAATGCTTTTTGCCTTTCACTATCCGAAAACACCTCATCGAATACAGGGGTTCGACCATGGACAACGACTTCAAGGCTATTTTCATATGAAGCGTATGTGACAAATGAAGAAAATGACTTTCTTGATTTGTTTTGATCGGTAAGAAAGTCCTCAGCTGTCTTTCCAAAACTACTGTACGCACTCATAGCTGCCTGCTGATACAGCCGGCACAACTCTTCAAGGAGATGCTGGGAATTTTGTCTGGTTAGACTGTTGTCCAGAGTTACTTCACGGACCATAACAGCTTTCCGTGGCTTTCCTTTGTCATCTACTGCACCAGGTGACCACTTTTCATGCTGGCTATAAACACAGGCACGTTTTACAGGTACACCCGCAACCATTGCGACAAGTAATTGTGCTAACGCAAGGTACTTCGACCGTCGAAATTGTGTTGCCGTCTTTGCGCCTGGGTGAAGCAGTATGAGTGAAAAAGGATCATTCTGACAGAACTCCAGCGTACCTGAGATTTGTAGGCCATTCACTTCAACACGGATTCTCTCCACTTGTCTTTTGGCAAGCGGTAACCCGTCGTCGTCTGCCTGTTTCACTACTGCCTCAGCAAACCCTGTTACTTCACCAATTGCGGTCTCACCAAAACCCCAGATTGGGACATCACCATCTGCTCGGACAGCATCTGTCCATGCATTTACAAACTCCTCGCGCTGATCAGTATCAATAAACCCTTGAATATAGTTGTCTCGTAATTCGCGCTGCTCATAAGACGAGAGCGTCAATGGGAGCGTGGCTGGAATCTCAACGTCGTCATTTCTCCATGGATTAATCGCTAATGTTTCGCGTACAAATGGCCAAAGTGGATCACACATAAATGCCGCGAGTGACGAAAGCTCGAGAAGTGTTCGTGGTGCAACAGATACAGGGTCAGACATGACGGGCTGAGGCGGTGCTCCTAATGCTTTAGCAACATACAAAGCTTTTCTATCATGACTCCATATGGTGTCGGGACGAATCCCGGCCACCAGAAAATTTTTCTGGCTACACGCATGCCGCGGATGAAACACCTCGATATCGCTGTATTGTTCACCATTCCAATTCCCGAGAGGCACCCCATGACGACCTACAAAATCAATAAATTCAGCCAGCGGTGTTACCAATGGTAATGTTGCGTTTGTTGAAACACTCATTCCGGTACAGGTGATAATCAATTGGTCTTGAGCTGACACAACACAATCTAGAAAACCACGACGAAGATTTACTCTAGGATCACTGTCACCGAGCAACTGCTGTCGCTCAACAAGATTGTCATGATCACTGACAGCCGCTTCAGCCACATCTTCATCAAAGCCAGCGACACAGATTACCCGAAATGGCACTGCACGGAGTGGAATCATAGAAGTTGCTGTAATCGCACCTGTACGCAAAGGCTGATGACCAACAGCAGAATTTAACTTTGTTATCAAAATTGTTTTGATATCGTGGTAAGGCACTTTGGTCTCAGTTGCAACTCGTCGCAACTGATCAAGTTCATAGACCACTGTCTCAAGCTCTTCCGTTTCATCCCCAATGAGTTGTATCAGTGATTGCTCGAGATCGTCACACCAATCACCAACTGATTGGTCACTGGTCACAAGACGATCCAACGCATCTATCACGCGCACGATAGATAAAAGTGGTGCAATCGATTCGATATCTGCAGTATCCACACCCGTCAATGGGACAACACCACCAAGTGCTGCTTCGGGGGTACCATCCGGAAGCAATATCCCCAGCAGCATTCTCTCGAGACCTTGCCACCATGTGTGCGCGGCTAACTCTGGCTGATCAAGTCCATCTCGCTTACGACGAGGGCCGTCAATGCCCCAGCGAATCCGTGTACGTTCTATGCAGCGTCGCCAAACTTCTATCGCATTATCATCAAGACCATAGTGACTCCGGACCAATTGATGGGTAGCTACCGCTAACGTATCTTCAACAGAACAACGTGAACCGATGAGTTTGAGCAACGCAATGAGGAGTTCTGCTCCATCACTTACATCACGAATTCCTCGATCTGCAATGACAAGGGGGAGTTCAATTGCATGGCTACTATCTTCTAACGTACGGCTAAAGACTGCTTCAAGGTGAGGTGCTAATTCAGAAATCCGTGGGCTAACTATAAGAATATCATGAGGGGCGAGATCTTCATGCTGCTTGAATGAATGAAGAAGTGCGTCATGAATGACCTCTGCTTGTCTGCTGAGATCATGACAACGATGAATAAGGAGCGTATCATCTGCTTTATGAACAGTGTTGGCAGCTATGTCTCCATCTGCAATTGTCTGCTGTATTGATTTCAAAAGTGATTTTGGCCGCTTGCAGGCATCACTTTCATGCTGAGCCATATGCTTCGGTATAAAACCTTGAGAGGCAAGAAGCATTTGGGTCTCTTGCGTTCCGCGTAGCCACGACGTAACCAACGGATCACCATCTTGTGAAATAGCTATCTCTTGTTTTTCAGGCAAATACCCAGGCGTTAACGCAGGAGCCATCTGTTCCCATTGAGCTTGAAGAGGCGGTGACGGGTGAACAAGTAGTACCCGAACGTCACAGTACTCTCCATTCGTACTCTTAAGTGACGAGAGCTTTTTGACTACCTCGGTTTGTTGCAACGAGAGTGCCTCGAGGCCAGCCACAAGAACTGTTGACGGAACAGGCCCTTGAGCATTTTGATCTCGGGCCGGTGGACTTGGTTGATTGATAGCGGTGCGAACCAAATTCCAGAGATCAAATTGCCAGCGATCACTACGGGCCAATGAAACGAAAACCTCTTTGCCAGCCTCCTTTATTTCTTCAATTTTTCCAACCGTCGGTGCAAGAACTGGCTTTCCATCCTCCCATGCTAAAATCATACCTGATCGGCGAAAGTGATACTGGTCAAATCTGTCAGCAATACGCCGAGCCGCAAGCAAAGGACCTCCTGCTTGCTGAATAAGCCATTCATACTGTGGCGACTGCACAATGACAT
>JBDOMS010000602.1:0-3457 GCA_039831735.1 Pirellulales bacterium | reverse complement strand
ACGCTCTACGATTACTCCACTCAATCCGAAGAGCCATTCTTTGACTTTGAACCGAGTGATGATTTTAAGACGGCCCTCGCTCACCCGGAGAAACATGTAAGTGGTGTACAAGCAGTAAAAATACTGTCCGGTCTGCTTCAGCAGGAGTTTTCGTCAAAATTAAGAGTTGATGCCGACCTTACTCGGGGTGAAGCTGCGCTATTGATTTATCAGCTTCTGTAATACAAGAGCATGTGCTCACTTAATAAGAGTGGATGACGCTGAGGTGGGTGTACCTACTGCAAAAAGTCCTACGCAATTACACAAGAACGAATGAGTACACACATATTACTGCGAGCCTGAAAGTAAAAAAACACTCCTTTGCCTACTCGTAAATCATTTTATTGCCTTAACGTTGTCCGTAGAAGAATCACAAACGCATGGCCTCGTCGGTCTCTGTTCTCTACTAAGAGAAAAAGGATTGGAAAGCGAAGTCATACGCGGGACGAGTAGATCACCCGGGACTCAGCAAGGATCTCTCGATTGCTGAAAGGCTTGTGAGTAATAACGGGTTCATGATCGTGAGGAAGATACAGTTTGCTCACCAAGAACACCTTGCTGGCGTGATGATCAGGGAACTCAGTCAGGATGCGTTGGGTGAGTGAGCGATCCTCCGTGCTGGAGAGCAAGCCGTTAGGTGATGATCAGAGGTCTCATTATTTGTTAAGAGCAAGTAGGGAGTACAAATCCCTCAATTTAAATTTTTGGTACTGCACCGATATGGGAGCAGGTTGCAGCTGCTACTTCACATGCTTTTTTTAAGATCTGGTCATACGAATCACCCAGTAGCACACCTAGTAAAAAAGCTGCTGCAAAGGAGTCGCCAGCACCGACGGTATCTTTGAGGGTTGTTGGTATAGCACGCTGTGACAAAACAGTATCCGGAGTGACCAGAAGAGCCCCTTCGGCACCACATGTCATTGCAATGAGGTCAAGATTATATCGATCACGAAGATGAAAAAGTCTTTTTTCTAATGATTCATCAGCTGCTATGTCACAAGCAGAAAGTATGATCGATAACTCTTCATTACTAAGCTTCAAAAGATTTGCAAAGCCCAAAGACTGACGAATGATATCACGGTTATAGAAAGGCTGTCGTAGGTTGATGTCAACGAGCCGAGGAGCGTTTGTCGTTCTCGCAATCTCAATCGCTCGGGAAATGGTAGTCCTTGATAGTTTGGATCGCTGGCCGAGGGTCCCAAAATAGAGAGCATCAGCGGCTCCCGCTAAAGACTCCATTTGTGGAGTCAATGCAATGCAATCCCACGCAGAATTTTCATGAATTATAAAATTCGGTTTTCCTGCGGAATCGACTTCAACATGCACTATTCCTGTTGGAGCATCTTCAACTGTATCCACACATTGAACATCAATATTAAAACGCCTCAGTGTATTGATTGCGTCACGTCCGTATTGATCTGCACCAACAGCACTAACGACAGAAACATGTGCGCCTTGAATGGCAGCATGACACGCAAAGTTTGCCGGTGCACCACCAAAACACGACCTATCCGGAAATACATCCCACAGGACTTCACCAATGGAAACAATGTTCGGTGTATTCACAGGCACTGCTTTTGGATGAAAAATTTCTGAAGAACAATCATGTCAAAGCTCTTAGCCATCGGTTATAAAGAGGACCTTGAACTAGTGTATGCACTACGGTTCGGTCTGTACCAGGCTTTATGCAAACTGATGTTTGAGGATCATGAGCGGTCTCACTCGAAAGAAGGACAGGAGGTTTCCCATGGCAAGAAAAAACCGACATGCATTTTCTTTGCAATCAGTTTTTCAAGTCGTTGCTGCCAGTGTATTCATCAATGTGCCATGGCTGTTCATGAGTGAGCACGGGCTGGCAAATGACACAGTTATTTCAGGAGGCAATACTCGGGACGACGAAGAAACACCGCATTTATCCCATCACAGACATCTGTATCACCATGGGAGCCCTCATAAAACAGCTAAGCCAACGTCACAACGGTTCTTTACTACGCGTTCAAGTGAAATCGTTTTACCGCTTCCCTCGGAAGAAGATGCATTCACGTTTGCGGTTTTTGGGGATCGAACCGGAGGCCAGCCAGAAGGTGTGGATGTGTTGGCGGACGCTGTTCGGGATGTCAATTTACTTGAGCCAGATCTTGTCATGACGGTCGGTGACTTAGTGAATGGTTATAACCAGACAGATGAATGGCTCACACAGATGCGAGAGTTCAAGTCGATCATGAACGCTTTGCTCTGTCCGTGGTTTCCTGTTGCCGGGAATCATGATGTGTATTGGAGACCCCTTAATGATCCCAATATGCCAAAGTTTCAGCACCAAGATCATTACGAAATGCACTTCGGTCCCCTCTGGTACTCGTTTCAGCATAAGCAGTGTTCATTTATTGTGATCTACTCAGATGAAGGTGATTTAGAAACTGGTGAAAAAAGTTTTTCCCTTCCACGTCTCCAAAAGATCAGCGACCAACAACGAGCATTTCTGCAAGAGGCTCTTGATCGTGGGAAAGATTGTCAGCACCAGTTTATTTTTCTGCATCATCCCAGATGGCTTGGCGGCAAATATGGAGACGATTGGAAGAATCGCGTCCATCCTCTGCTTGTTGAGGCAGGGAATGTCACCGCTGTCTTTGCCGGTCATATTCATCGCATGCGAAGTGATCCAAATGATGGAATTGAATACCTTTCCCTCGCCACTGTTGGTGGGAGTCAAAAGGGTCTTATCCCAGAGGCAGGCTACCTTCATCAATACCACCTTGTAACGGTTCGAAAAGAACAGGTCGCAATGGCAGCATTTCCTGTAGGAGAAGCGATGGATGTTCGAGAAATCACAGCCGCTCTTCAGGAAGAAACAGTTCAGTTAGCAGGTCTTCCAATGGCCTTCCAAGGCGGTATAGATATCCCGATTGGTGAACAAGAAAAGGTACCAATAAGTCAGTTTTCTGTATCATTTTCAAATCCAACAAGTCGTCCTGTTGAGTACACAGTATCTCTTGAGAGTCACGATAATCGCTGGCTCTTTGTGCCAGATCATGCACATGGTGTTTTAGATCCAGGGAAGAGTTGTAACGTTGAGTATCAGGCATCGTATCAAGCAAAGCAGTTTCAGAGATCAACAGAAATGGTGCAGGTATCACTTGCTCAGGATTACCTCGCACCAGCAACGCGATACCGTATTCCGGTGGTGATAAAAGATGTTCCACTTCTTCTGAGGCAGGAGGTTGCTACCAAGACGGTCGCAAATCACGCACTTTCACTCGATGGTCAAGATGACTGTATTCTTCTTGAATCCAGTAAGGTTTCTGTACCTCAGGGGCCTTTCACTCTTGAGTGTTGGTTCAAAGCCAGGCAGTTTGCGGATCGAGTAGGTCTTTTGGCAAAAACTGAGCAGAGTGAATATGGCATATTTGCATCCAAAGGG
>JBDOMS010000634.1:0-3460 GCA_039831735.1 Pirellulales bacterium | reverse complement strand
GAGAGCCAAGATTCTGCAGATATGCCAACAGCGCGGCAAATGGAAATTTATGAGTTTATTCGTAGCAAAATTTACTCACGAGGCTTTGGTCCAACGGTGCGTGAGATAGGAGAGGCATTCTCGATACGCTCGCCAAACGGTGTTGTCTGCCACCTTAAGGCCTTGGAAAAAAAGGGGCTCATCACGAGAGGCCGTAATATATCTCGCGCGATTGAACTAGTCACAGAATCACCTCACAGTCGAGGCATGCCAATGGCTGGATGGGTCGCGGCTGGTACCCTCCGAACTGCAGAAGAACAAAAAGAGCGATTTGATTTCACTGAGCTTTTTGACCGGGAAGATCATTTTGTTCTCAAGGTCATGGGAGACTCCATGATTGATGCGCAGATTGCTGACGGCGACTGGGTAATAATACAAAAGTGTCAGACGGCACGGCATGGAGATATTGTTGTTGCCCAAACAGAAGACGGCGAGGCTACACTCAAACAGTGGTATCCCGAACGAAACCGAATCCGTCTGCAGCCAGCTAATGATTCGATGAAACCTATTTATGTTGATTCAGCCAAAGTGCTCGGAGTACTTGCTGGAGTTGTCCGGAAAACATAAGCCGTCAGATGCTGGCATCTCTCGCAGTCGCTTCATCAGGCCGCCTCAGGGTTTCGCTCTGCATTCTCGATTTGGTTTAGTTTGTTGTACAGAGTTTTTAAACTGATACCAAGTTCATCAGCAGTTCTTGACTTGTTTCCATTATTCCTACTAAGTCCACAACGAATCGCATTTCTTTCTATCTGTTTGAGGCTTTGTGGCTGATTTGAGGCCATGACGTTTCCATGAACTTCTGCATCCAAAGTACAATTGCTTTGGGAATCGCTGTGCATTTCTTTCTTAATCGCACGTTGTATCCTGAGCGGAATGTGTTCTGGACGAATTGGTAACTCATCACAAAGAACTAATGCGTGCTCCACACAGTTGGCAAGTTCCCGAACATTTCCAGGCCAACTGTAGGCCTGCATAATCTCGATAGCATGATCAGTTATGAGTTGAATTCCATCCGGTATACTCTGTTGTTTTTTTTCGATGAAATGCCTGATTAACAACTTCAGATCACTCATGTGCTCCCGGAGTGACGGGACCCTGATTTCGAATGTGTTCAGACGAAACAAAAGATCTTCCCGAAAGGTTCCCTCTGACACCATTTCCTCAAGCGAGCGATGCGTTGCACAGACCACTCGTACATCGACCGTAATTGGGTGATTGTCTCCCACCCTGCGAATTTCTCCCGACTCAAGTACCCTGAGGAGCCGTGACTGAAGTGCGGGAGGCAATTCTCCGACTTCATCTAAGAACAAGGTACCGCCATTAGCTACTTCAAAAAGCCCTGCGCGATGCTCACTTGCTCCAGTAAAAGCACCTCGACGATGGCCAAATAATTCACTTTCAACAAGTTGTTCCGGAAGACCACCACAGTTCACTGTGACAAGCGGTTCATCAACCCGATGACTTAATTCGTGAATAGATCGGGCAACGAGTTCTTTCCCAGTACCCGTTTCACCTCGGACCAACACTGTCGCCTGGCTGGCCGCTACTTTGGCTATAAGTGATTGCATCTCATCAATAACAGATGAGTTGCCAACAAGTTGCATACGGCCTTCGGCCTGCCTGACACGTCTCTCAAGCGAACGCACCCGTAAGGTCATCGCTCGTTTTTTTCGAACCCTCTGCAGCACGGCCTCAATTTCAACCAATTTGCAAGGTTTCGTCAGATAGTCAAAAACTCCTTGTCGCAGACCCGCCACAGCCGTTTCGAGCGAAGACTTTCCCGTTATGATCACACTTTCAGTGTCCGGAGCAATTTCACGAACTCTTCGAATGACATCAAGTCCTCCCACTCCAGGCATATCGAGATCAACAACAACACAATCAAATTCACTCTGCTCAAGAACTGCCAGTGCAGTTGCTCCATCCGGGCAAATGCTTACCTCATGACCAAAACGTGGTAATTCCAACCTCATGAGTTCCTGGATAGAAGGCTCATCATCAGCAAACAGCACTCGTAGCGATCGCCCTGACGAGAAATCCTTTGACTCTTTTTCACGCTGCATAGTGGTCACGGTTTTCCTCTCTACTGTTTAACTCACTATTCACTACCGCTACCAGTTCTTCTCTTGTTCCCAAACTTTGACACGACTTACTAGAGACAGGAAGAATGACAGAAAGAGTTGCACCACACCCAGGCCCCTCACTTTTCACTTCAATCCGACCATCATGATCACTGATAATACGATGCGCAATCGAGAGCCCAAGACCAGTGCCTTTTTTTGACGCGCGGCTCGTAAAAAATGGCTCGAAAAGGTTTTGAAGCACTTCTTCGTTCATGCCACACCCGTTATCGGTAAAGACCAGCCTTGCTTCGTCTCCGTCGCGGCTAAGTGCCAGTACAACTTCACCGTCTTCATCTATCGAATCGAGGGCATTAACGAGCAGGTTCAGAACTACTTGCTTCATCTCTTGTGGGTTAGCCATCACGAGGACATCCGGCCCCTCACAAATCCTTACAGTTTTCTGAGCAAACCTCCCCACATGACGAAGCATATCAACAACATCATGAGTCATCATGCCAAGGGCAGTTTGCTGTCGTCGGACTTCCCCAACTCGCGAAAAATCGAGCAGTTTTTCAGTAATTCCTTTACACCGAAAGGCTTCGCTCTGAATGAGTTGAATATATCGCAAAGCAACTGCATCAACATCGTTTCCAATACGGGACTCAAGTGATTCCGCACACATTGCAATAGATGCGAGTGGGTTATTTATTTCGTGAGCAACTCCGGCTGCCAAAAAACCGACACTCGCTAACTGTTCGCTTCGAATCACCTCCTTTGTTCTTATTTGTACCTGATGGTCGAGGTCATCTCTGATTTCTTGAAAACGAGCTGTCATGTCGTTGAGTGCCTGCCCTAACTCATCCATTTCGTCGGACGTATTTAAATGAATACGGTAGCCAAAATCACCGCCTGCTATTCTTCGTGAACCGTGGCCAAGATGTCGTAGTGGGCGGAACACCCATGAATACGTAAGTACCCCTAACCCGATAAGCAAGAGCACAGCAGCAATTGCTGCTGCCCAAGTAGTAATAATAAGTGTGCGATAGCGACCACGCACTTCGTGCGCCAAATCATGCATACGCGACTGCAAAAAAGTTGGTAGTCTTGCTGCTAGAATCGCAAGCGAATCCAGATGGGTTCCAATGGCTGTCAGTTTTACTAACTGTTCATCGATGAAGCCTGATGACTCTCGCTCAGGCACCTGCTCTTTGCATGCGACAGCCTCCCGAGCAAGTTGCCATATGGTTTTAAGCTCAGACGCTATTCGGCGTGCTATATCTCTCTCATGGCTGCGATCTCCAAAAGGCTGTTCATCAAACTCTCCTGCAGCGAGCTCTTGGCAATAACTCTGCAGCGCC
>JBDOMS010000665.1:0-3465 GCA_039831735.1 Pirellulales bacterium | reverse complement strand
AGTCGCATACTTCCTCCGAAAGAAGTATACCCAAAGTCTAGAATGTGTCTTGAACAGCCTTTTGAGTGTAAATGGGCAGAAGTCGATAATACACTTCAAGCGTGAGTACTGCTAAGGCAGTGTGAGCTAAGCGCCCCCCCGGGGATGTATCAGGATCATTGAAAAACCAACTTCCAACTTCATGACCTGCCTTTGACTGGAGAGAAATGAGTTGCTCACGGTTTTTTCGATTCCAACGAGGCCAGACTGGATGATTCAATTGCATGAGCACTTGGGAAAGATAAAAATTCTGGTAGACAGCATGCGGATCTGGTCCAGTTTTTGCCAAGGATGTCACTCCTCGTAAAAGAGCCTCATTCTCTGACTGCCATCCAGTATACATTCGACAAAGCAAGCCAATCGCTGAAGTACAAGGTTTTGGATCAGGCGTTCTATATCCGTACGTCGCCCCATTATTCGATTGCACGAGGTCGAGAAATCGCTTGACTCCCTCAATGGTTGGTGAAGGTGTTTCTACACCGGCCAGTGATGCACTTTTCAAGGCGACAAGTTGCCAGGCTGTGACTGTCGTGTCACCTGCTTGACCAGGAAGATATCTCCAGCCACCACTGTGTTGGTCCTGAGCAGTCTGAATGAACCGAATTGCTTCTTGAATGTATGGTACTAGCATGTCGTCGCCGGCAAGACCATAGGCTTCTGCAAGGGCCATAGTTGTTACACCATGTCCATACATTGTTCCCTCGCAAAAATCCCCGCCACGTGGCGTTGATTGCATGCGACTAATGAGGTAGTAGATTGCCCGTGAAACGGTCTGTTGATACGGACCTTGCACATGCGTATTCCCAGAACCTAGAAATGGCAAGAGTGCAATGGCAGTGCTTGCTGTTGAGCTGCGGATGGTTCCAGGGTGTCGACATGCTCCCTCACAACGGCAGCCAGAGAGATCAAACTGCCAAGAGCCATCCACTGCTTGATGCTCTGCTAGCCAACGAAGTCCAAGTTCAACAGCCTGCTCACTTTGGGCAGATCCTCCGTTTTCTTTCACGGCTGCAGTTCGAGCATCACCACAACGAGAATGAAAGCCTGTTGTTTGTCCGTTGTTCTTGGCTGCAGGGCGCTCAGGTACAGACTCTGCGGTTGCTGAACTCGTCATTGAGCTCATGGAAGCTTCTTGAATGACCGGAGCACCTGATGCTGACTCCTCCAAAACTATCGAACCTGTCTGAACTGGTGATTCGACTGTCACGAGCGGTGGCATATCTACAAGCGGCATGGTCACTGAAATTTGAGGCTGGGGATCGATGGTTGTTTCAACAGTTTCCATTTCTCCTGAGGTATCAACGGTGGAAGTAATATCCATAACGTGATTGATGTGCAGGTCATTATCATGCAATTCATCAGTCTTCTTTTCGCCAAACGCAATCAAGAGTGGGGGAGGGCGTTTTGGTGTTTTCCAGTCAGTGACAAGAGCAACAAGAAGGAGACCGAGAATAACGTGACCAAGAAGGCTTATGTATCCAGATTGGACTGCTGGATTGCCAACAAATTGATCGAGGAGCGGCTTTCGGGAAGAATGGCTCATAGGGGTACCGATTAGAAAAACTACACACTTTTTGCGAATTTGATCGATTGTGAAGATTTTCGATAGCGCGCACTGAAGCAGAGTCATGGAAGACTCTGCTATAGAAGTTGTCGGATACTTGATGGATGACAGTTAAGGATGCACCACAAAAGGTCCGGTTTTCACGCCTACGGGCCTGAGTTCATTCCACAAATGTGTCAACGTCTTTGCCAGAGTCCTGGTACAGCGGCAATCCGTGCTTGAAGTACACTTCGAGTGTCATGGTCGCCATTGAGGTCACATAAATGCGTCCTCCAACACCAGGAGCATGACCACTTGAAAACCCTTCGTAATAGCTCCCACTCTGATGTCCGTCAGTAACCTGCGCTTCGATTAGCATTTTTGACATTTTTCGTTGCCAGTCTTCCCATTCAGTCGGAAGTTGTTGTTTCAGATGGTACAGAACTTGGGTGGTGTAGTAGGCTGCATACATATCACGGGAGGGGCCACCTTTTGCTAATCGCTTTGCTCCATTGATGAGGGCATCATTCTCTTTCTTCCAAGAAGTAAACATACGGCAAAGTAAGCCTGCTCCAGTCGTTGATGCACGAAAGTTTTTCGAGGGATCTATGTACCCATAGGCAGAGCCATCGTCGGACTGAACATGATCTAAAAACGTTGAAACCTTTCTGACGACATATGGGTCGACTTGGAGCCCTGACATCAACCCACTTTTGAGTGCCATTACCTGCCAGCAGACAGCAGATGTATCACCCGGCTGTCTTGGGTTGTACCTCCAGCCACCTCCGACAGGATCTTGAGACGCCATGATAAACGTGATAGCAGCCTGAGCTGGTGCCATGAGACGCTTGTCTTTCGTCATTCCATAGGCTTCCGAAAGCACGATGCCAGCAAGACCTTGGGAATACATATTGCCGCCTTTGTTTCCGCTTACATACGCTTTGCCATTTCCAGCGAGTGCTGCCTGACTGAGAAAAGCCAGGCCTTTATCCATAACCTGACGATACTTTCCTTTACTCCCTTGAGCCATGTGCGTGTAACCCTGTCCAAGCATCGGGAGAAGTGCGAGTGCTGTTGCAGCGGCACGATCATTGAGGTGAGAGTCACGTTCGGGGTTTTTACACTTACCCATGCATCCTGGGCATTGGCGGAAATCAAATGACCAGCCTCCATCAGGCATCTGATGTTTTTTGAACCACTCGCATGAAGATTCCACTGCTCGAATAATCTCGTCAGGGTTGCCACCACCAGCCTTGATCATTGCCTTTTGAGCACCAGTATCTGAACGAGCAGCAAATCCAGTTTTTGATCCGCCAGATTGACCTCCAATAGTTTTCAGAAGATCTGTCGACATACTGATATCTGCTGCGATGTCATTGACATCGACTGATATTTCAGATGCAGCAAGATCATTTGCCTCTGATACCACCTCAACGGATTCAATAGCAACAGCCTCAGGTGCCTCTGTGATTTCTGTCTGGTCTTCAACGGATTCGACATCATCCGGTATTTCAACTGGCTTGAGTTCCTCAACCTCTTCAACAGACTCAGTGGGAGGTGACTCAATCGTTTTGATGCCAGCTTTCTCAGGTGTAGGCGTGACAATGAGAGCCATAGTGAGCAGAACAATCACATGCAAAACCATACTCACTAGCCAGGCTGGTGCGTGGCTCATGATTGTCTCCAATCCAAATGAATGCTGATAAAGTAAAGAGAAACCTCAAAAAGCGTACTAAGAAGTTGATGCAACTGCGATTATTAAACTCGCATGCAAATCAACTTCCCGCTTTCTACAAGTCTATCGCGTAAAAACACGATGAGCAAAATCGTGAGACATATTTTTTGTGAAAAACCACGACATTTATTGACTCTTCTGGCAGGTA
>JBDOMS010000252.1:0-15562 GCA_039831735.1 Pirellulales bacterium | reverse complement strand
TGAGTATCTCGGCACACGATGCCACTGCCTCACGGACACCAAGATGTTGAAGTGGAAATGGCAGATCAACAATAACCATTGCATGAGAGACGGCACGACTAACGATTTCTCCGTGATAAATCATTTGGTCTAAGGTGGCTGGAATAGTGGAATCATGGCCAGCAATCACCATTGCAACGCTGTCACCAACCAACACACAGTCAACACCTGCTTCATCAACGAGTTGACCCGATGTCCAATCGTAGGCCGTCATCATGGTAATGGGACGCTGCTGTTGTTTGGCTGCAGCCAAATCAAGAACAGAGACTCTGCGATTGGTGTGAGAAGAAGAAACTGCCATAAAGAAATGCTTTCGAAAAACTATAAAAGTACTCTACTTGTCATGATATGAATAGCAATTCACCACCTTGTCTCGACCCTTGCAGCAAGCACGCAAACATGCGTGTTATCTCCTTAGGAAGGACTACATGTGTGGAGGTTCTATTTCTCGCATTGTAACAGCAGGATGCTGTTTCTTAATACGCCATGAGTCTATTGCATGGGATTCGTGTAATTAAGGCAAAGCCCCTGAAATATTTTTATTGGCAAAAGATCAATGATCAGGGAATGGTTGTCGAGGTTGCGTCAGATATTCTTATCGTTGGATTGTCTGGTGCTTATATGGAAAAAAAGTTTCGCAAGACCTGCACCAAATGCCGTTGTAGAAGTCATACGGTCAGCAACTTTGGAAATGTTGCCACACAGCGTGGTGGCTCTTGGCAGTCTAAAAAACCAAAAAGGGTTCTCAGAGATAATGATGTTCACTGATGGTGTTTATCGAGCATGATGCCTTACGAGAAAAGCGATGCTGAAGGCATACGGCAAGGAACTCTTAGTTAACACAGGTTGTACGGAAATTCACCATGAATAATCATGACAGAGTCATTAGAGTGAGTGATACTCCTGCGATCGATCTCATAGAATCAGAGAGCATTTTGCAATCGATGTTCTTGAGGAACTGGAAAGTCTTGTTGATTCAGGAATGAATGATTGGTGTAGCTGCTGAAGGCCATGAGGTGAAGGCGGGGAGAAAATACGTTCAGGCAGGTCAGTCGATGGCAACATCACCCACCTGGGATTGTTTTCAGGGAACCACTTTATTGCCTCCCAAGACTGCAGTCAGAATATCGGCAATAATTGAAAGATGCTTGGTAGCCCTCCTGAGGTGACAAGCCGTCTCCCTCTCTTAACACCACACACCTTCCTCCCTTACCTAAAAAACGCCGCTATCCCATATGATGACCTTGCGGCGACCCAAGTCACCTCTATAATCGCGGGGTTTCCGCAGGAAATTTTCGTTACCACGGTTTTTGGTGAGGAGATGCTCCTGCACACGACCCTCGCGGGTGTAGCTCAGTTGGTAGAGCACCACGTTGCCAACGTGGTTGTCGTGGGTTCGAATCCCATCACCCGCTTTTCCTCTGACGAATTACGACTTTGTTTCCTGTGTAGAAAAGCTTATGTCCAGCACAACTGATATGTCTCCTGAACAACTCGATGAGAATCAAACATTGACACTTGAGGTTGATGTTGAGAATGTCTCGACATGTGAGCGAAAGGTCAAGGTCACGATCACACGTGAAGATATTGATCGAGCCTTTGAGGAAGCAATTGGTGACCTCATGCCAACAGCCCTATTACCCGGTTTTCGACCTGGACGTGCTCCACGTCGTCTGGTGAGCAGTCGATACAAGTCAGAACTCAAGGATCAGGTGCGTTCAAAGTTGCTCTCAGACGCTATGTCACAGGTTACAGAAGATCAAAAACTTGCACCAATCAGTGAGCCAGACATTGATCTTGAAGCGGTTGTTTTGCCAGACGAAGGACCTTTGAAATTTGAGTTTGGCATTGAGGTGCGACCAGAGTTTGAGATGCCGAAGTGGAAAGGTCTTTCGATCAATCGTCCAAGTCGTGACATTACAGATGAAGATATTGATGATTCACTTGCGAACGTTCTTCGCGATCGTAGTCGGCTTGTTCCTTTTTCTGGAGAGCCGAAGACAGGGGATTTGGTTGTCGCAAATTTGCGATTTCTTGATGGGGACAAAGTTTTGTCACATGCAGAGGAGGTCGAAATTGTTGTGCGTCCTAAACTCTCGCTTGCTGATGCAGAACTATCAGGTTTTGATGCCCTTGTAAAAAATGCGAAGCACGGAGATACAGTCCAAGCGGCAGTTACGATTTCCAACGAAGCCGCAGTTGAGGATTTGCGAGGCAAAGAAGTCACTGTGGAAATAGAAGTGCTCGAAGTTAAGAAGCTTGAGCCACCAGAGCTATCTGCAGCGTTGCTCTCTGAACTCGGCGAATTCAAGTCTGCCGATGATCTGAGAACTGCCATTCGCAATCAACTTGAGAGTCAACTTGAATGGCATCGTCGCAAGCAGGTTCGACAGCAGGTCTCAAGCGCATTGACAGCATCTGCGGACTGGGAACTCCCGCCACAACTCCTCCGTCGCCAGGCTCAACGAGAACTCGAGCGGGCTATTCTTGAGCTTCGACGAAGTGGTTTTGATGATGACTCTATACGTCGGCATGTCAATGAATTGAGACAGTCAGCCATGGCAAGTACTGCTCGCTCCCTCAAGGAACACTTTATTCTTGAGCGAATAGCTGAGGAAACAGGAGTCTCTGATGTGCCGTCTGACTATGACGAGGAAATTCGCGCGATTGCCAATCAGTCGGGCGAGTCTCCACGTCGGGTGCGAGCAGGCCTTGAGAGACGAGGTCTCATGGATGTGCTCCGAAACCAGATTATTGAGCGGAAGACCGTCGAGATGGTGGAGTCTGAAGCAAAGTTTAAGGATATACCATTTGATTTTCCAAAGCCTGATGCCGAAGCTATCGATCATGCGGTATGTGGCGTTGTTGTAGGAGAGGAGCAGAATTGAGATGACTCGTGAGTCTTTTGTTCCTCAGTCAGCCAGCGCATACGGTGATTATCAGCGTCAGAGGACGATGACGCTTGGTGATCTTCTTCTGGAGAATCGTATCATTCTTCTTCAGGGTGAAATTTATGATGGAAACGCCAATGAATTAGTGATGAAGCTACTGTACCTGCAGAGTGAGAATCGGAGAAAAGATATCAACTTCTACATCAATTCTCCTGGTGGCAGTGTGACAGCGACGATGGCAATTTATGACACCATGCAAATCCTCTCCTGTCCCGTGGCAACGTACTGTGTGGGGCTTGCAGCAAGTGGTGGAGCGGTCCTGCTCGCCGGAGGTTCGGCCGGTAAACGGCGGATTCTGCCTCATGCAAAAGTCATGATTCATCAGCCGTATGGCCAAGTAGGGGGTCAGGTGAGTGATATCGAGATACAGGCTGACGAAATTATTAAGACCCGGGAAGTTCTTAACAAGATTTTGGCTGGTCATACCGGGCAGCCAATTGAGCAAATAGCAAAAGATACAGACCGTGACCGTTATCTTTCTGCAGCAGAAGCAAAAGAATACGGGCTGGTTGATGAGATTCTCACCAAGCCACCGGCAGTTGAAGATGAAGATGAAGACTGATTGTTCGACACTGAAGCGAAAGTATAGAAAATGCCTCTAATTCCATATGTCATCGAAAAGAGTGGCCGCGAAGAGCGGGCGATGGACATTTACAGTCGACTGCTTAAGGATCGAATCGTGTTCCTTGGAACGCAGGTCAACGATGAAGTAGCTAATGCGATTGTGGCACAGATGCTCTTTCTGCAGTCAGATGATGCAAAAGCAGACATTCATCTATACATCAACTCTCCGGGTGGGAGCGTGACGGCAGGACTCGCAATTTACGATACTATGCAATTTGTAACATGTGACGTTGCGACGTATTGCATCGGACAAGCAGCTTCAATGGGTGCTGTATTATTGACAGCCGGTGCAAAAGGTAAACGTAGAGCGTTGCCGAATGCGAGAATTATGATTCACCAGCCTCTTGCAGGCATGGAAGGCACAGCTGAAGAAATCATGATTCATGCAAAAGAGTTTAGAAATGTCAAGCACAAGCTCAATAACATACTTCTAAAGCACACTGGTCATCCACTTGAAAAAATTGAGAACGACACGGATCGCGATCGTTTCATGTCGGCAGAGGAGTCAAAGGAATATCGGCTCATTGATGAAGTCATTGAGCATATGCCAGCACTGAAAGGTACAACGTAGAAAAGGGCCTTTGGCCCAAATTATTATTCTTAGGCGGCAATGAGGCGCAAGGAGGCGCATCATGAGGCGTTATCAAAGTATTGCAATAACCTGTGTAGTAGTCATCACTTTTCTGTCGATCGTTGGCTGTAGAAGTGACTTCAACCAGCAACTTCTTGAGCGTGAACTTCGACTTCAGGAAGACCAAATCTACCATTTGCAGGACGAGTTGTACGACAAATGTTCTAGGCTCGATATGGTTGCTGCAGAGAATGTGTCATTAAAAAAGCAGTTAGGCATTGCAGACTTCCCGGAAAGTTCGCGTCAGCCTACACCTGCTCAATCGCCAGCATCTGGTATGCAAAGTGTTGACCCTCCGGCCCTTGCGCCGCCATTAATCGAGGATTTACCACCTCCACCTCGTTCAAATGGAATGACTGAAGGGGGACTGAGCTTTGGGGTGCCCGAGAGTAGTAAAGGTTCTCAACCTCAAGAATCACCAGTTTTAGAGGGGGTACCACCGCTGCCAAGTAATGATGGTGGAGCACAAAATGACGTCAACGGCACCTCCGGCGATGTCACAGAAATGGAAGAATCGATGGTCAATCAGCTCTCATATGATCAGAGTGTGGTTGCAGGTTCAACAGTGTCACATCTTGTGATGAATAGGGAAAAAACAGAATGTCTTGATAGTGACCATGATGGAATCAGTGAAGCCCTGACTGTCGTTTTTGAGCCGCGCGACAAGGACGAACGACTTGTGAGTACGGTTGGAGATGTTTCAATTGCTGTGTATGCTCCCTCTGAATCGGCAACTGCTATCGATTCAGTTGGTGAGGGAATGCGTATCGCGCTCTGGGAAATCCCAGCCAATGAGGCTGCACGACATTTTCGTCGTACGTCGGAGCATCGTGGGCTACATTTTGTCAGACCATGGGAGCAAACACTACCGAGCGTTGATCACGTACGAGTGTTTGTACGTATGACAACGTTCGAAGGAGAAGTCTTTGAAACTCAAGCAACAGTGGCAAGCCGATAAAGGCGATCGGTGTCGATTATAGTCCCTTGTTCTCTAGAAAATTGAGAAGGTCTGCGACGCGGTTTGAATAACCCCATTCGTTGTCATACCAACTTACAACCTTCACAAAGTTTCCCAGACCGATAGTATCCACAGCAGAGAAAATGGAGCTATGAGGATCACCACGCATATCTGTTGAAACAAGTGGCTTCTCTGTGTATCGCAGAATGCCCTTCAAGGGACCGTCTGCGGCTTTTTTCATAGCAGCATTGATGTCCTCTGGAGCAGCATCTTTATTCAGTATGGCAGTAAAATCCACGACACTGACCGTTGGTGTCGGAACACGGAAGGCCATACCAGTAAACTTGCCCTGGAGTTCAGGGATCACAAGGCCGACTGCCTTTGCAGCTCCTGTGCCACTTGGAACGATATTGAGAGCAGCAGCACGCGCATCACGAAGATCTTTTGCTGCCGTATCAACAGTCCGTTGTGAATTTGTGTACGCATGTACGGTTGTGAGAAGACCACGATCAATTCCGTATGTCTCATGCAGTACTTTTGCGACTGGTGCTAAACCATTGGTAGTACATGAAGCATTCGAAATCACATGATGTTTCGAGGGGTCATATGCAGAATCATTAACACCCAGAACCATTGTGAGATCTTCATTTTTTGCTGGAGCAGATATGACAACTTTCTTCACACTGTCACGTTTATGTGCAGCAGCTTTTGTTGCATCAGTGAAGAAGCCAGTACTTTCGACAACGATTTGAACATCTTCAGAAGACCATGGAATGGAACCCGGATCTCTCTCTGCAGATACCTTTATTTTTTTTCCATCGACTACAAGATCATTTCCATCATATCCAACGTCACCCTTGAAAGGTCCGTAGTTTGAATCAAATTCCAATAGATGCGCATTTGTTTTGGCATCAGTGAGATCATTCAGGGCAACAACCTGTACATCCCCGTTGAGACCGTATTTCTCATAGATAGCGCGGAAGGTGAGGCGGCCAATTCGGCCAAAACCGTTGATGCCAACACGAATAGACAAGGCGATTCTCCTAAGAAGGGACGTGAAGAGTGAACGCAGCGTCGCGACTCAGCGAGCAGCGTTCCTCAAAAGCAGAAGAAATATACCTTGCAATACGTGAAACGCTCAATCCACACGCAGAATTCCGCGGTTTCGTCTATCCTTAGGAGAATATGACAGACATGATTATCCAACTTGAACAGGTTCGCAAAAGCTTCCATAGTCCGGCAGGTGAATCGGTTCCAGTGCTTGATATTGAATCTTTTACCATGGATGCCGGCGAACAGTGTGCTCTTGAGGGGCAAAGCGGTTCTGGTAAATCAACACTCTTGCATGTGATATCTGGCATTATGCGGCCAGATCAAGGCAAGGTAGTCATTGATGGTGTTGATCTTATGAGCTTATCCGAAGCTCGACGTGATCGGATTCGGGCTGACAGGCTTGGCTTGGTTTTTCAGCAGTTTAATTTGCTACCTGGTTTTACAGCTCTTGAGAATGTTCTTGTTGCAATGTCATTCAGCTCAACCAAAGTAAATCGTCAACGAGCGATGGATCTGCTGGCTTCCGTAGGTCTGGATGATCGCATGCATCATAAGCCAGCCGAACTTTCTATCGGACAACAGCAGCGTGTTGCCGTAGCACGGGCACTTGCCAATCGACCTCGAGTTGTTTTAGCTGATGAACCAACGGCGAGTATTGATCCTGGTCATCAACAACAGGTTGTTGATCTGCTCAAGAATACATGTGCTCAATATGAGGTAGCATTGCTCGTTGTAACACATGCACCTGAAGTTGCCGGGCAGTTTGCAACAAGAGTACGCTTAGAAAACTTTAATAAGGCATCACAGTCAGAGGCATTAGCATGACGCTTATAGGCATTGCCTTAAGAAATATTCGACAGCGGTATCTCACAAGTGGTTTGACGGCTCTTTCTCTTGCTCTTGGTGTTGCGCTTGTCGTGGCCACTCTTGTGACCGGTGGAATTGTCAAACAAGCTTTTGAGTCTGGGTCTGGCCTTGGATACAACATGATTGTTGGTGCCAAGGGGAGTCCCCTGCAGTTGGTGCTCAATAGTGTGTACTTTATCAGCAAACCCATTGAGAATATTTCATGGGAGTTTTATCAAGAGTTTTTGCCAGCCAATGAGCGATCTGATGCTACGGATGGAGTATTCGCAGCGAGCACAGCCACTGCTGTACCAATCTGTATGGGAGATTATTTTCGCGGCCATCGAGTGATAGGAACGAATGCAGCATTTTTTGACAAACTCAAGCGAGGAGGTGGCCAGCCATATCTTTTTTCTTCAGGTGAAAACTTTCGTAACAAAGATTTCTTTGGAGGAGTGATTGGCGCATCCGTCGCTCAATCACTTGGCTTACAAGTGGGTGATCCATTTGCACCAACACATGGTGCAGATGATGGTGCTGTCCATGATCCGTTTATGGTGCGAGGTGTCCTTGCTCGAACAGATACACCAATTGACCGAGGAGTCTTTGTGAATATGGAGGGTTTTTATCTGCAGGAGGGTCATGCAAAACCGATTGCAGAAGAATCATCGGTTGAAAGTGTAGAGGAACCAGCCAAGTCAGTTACAGAAAAAACAACATATCTTGAATCGGATACTTCCGATAAGCTTGCTACACCCGAACCCTTACCATTCGAGCAAAGAGAAGTGACAGCTATTCTTTTGGAAACGGCATCACTTCCTGGTTTGCCACCCGAACTTACGAGCATGGGCCTGCGAACAACTATCAATGAAGGGCGGGAAGCTCAGGCAGCACTCCCAATTGCTGAGATTCGACAATTACTCGATCTCTTTGTGAAGCCTTTAGAACTCCTCTTGCTGTTAATCACAACGCTCGTTGTTATTGTTTCAGCGATAGGTATTCTTGTGAGTATGGTGGGTTCATCACTTGAGCGAAGTCGTGACGTAGCTGTCATGCGAGCCCTTGGAGCAAGAAGATCACATGTGTTGACAACTGTTCTTTTTGAAGCAGTTTTGCTGGCTGGTTTTGGTGGGTTGGCCGGTTGGGTGTTTGGTCATGGAATCGTAGCAGCTATTGGACCATGGATAACCACGAACGCTGGCGTTTCTGCCAGTATAGTTTCTGGATCATGGGCGGAAGCCTTCCTCGTGCCATTTCTGGTAGTGTTGGCGGTGACAGCAGCGCTTATTCCAGCGGTGGCCGCCTATCGAACAGATGTGGCAAAATGGTTACAAAGTGGATAAAAGAGAAGTATGTTGTGGAAATTAGGGATGTAATAATCAGGCTTTATTGGAATTTTTAGCGATTGCTCCCCATGTGTCGTTGGTGTGTTGCTAGAGTTGGTGTGTTGCTAAAATAGACTCATGAACATTGTGATTCGATATAGTGTGATCGCGATGGCCTGTTTTGTGCCGCAACTGGCCGCGGCATGTCCATTTTGCTCAGCGGTTTCGCTTACGTTTTCCCAAGAGATTGCTCAAAGTGAAGCAACGGTGATAGCGAAACTCGTAGAACCACCTCCGGCAGACGCCCTTTTGCCAACTGCTGAGGGACCGTTACCAAAGGGAAAGTTCTCCGTTGTAGAAGTACTCAAGGGCGGAGAAGCAGTAGAGATGAATGGTCATTTGGGTATTGATGCAGATCCTATCGAGACCATTTTCTTGGAGGATAAGCCGGTTGGTTCTCTTTATTTACTGATGGCTGTTGAGCCCCCGGAATTGGTGTGGTCTAGTCCTATTCCGGTGAGTGAACGAGCAGTGGAATATATTCGACAGCTTTCTGATTTGCCAGAAAAAGGCCCTGATCGTCTTGCATTTTTTCAGCGGTATCTTGAGGATGATGATGATACCCTTGCCCGAGATGCCTACGACGAATTTGCAGTTGCACCTTACAATGAAGTAAGAGGTCTTGAAGACCGTATGGATCCTACGCAACTTCTTGCATGGATCACCGATCCAGATGTCCAGACAAATCGGCGTAGGCTCTACGCAACAATGCTCGGAGTATGCGGCACCAAGGCCGATGGAAAGACAATCGAAAGAATCCTTGTTGGAGAAGACTTGGATGCATCAGAAACAGAAGTTCGAAGTGGTCTTGATGCATTGATTGCGTGTTACATCACGCTCGTGGGGCCTGAGGGATTAGATCTTATTGATCAACTTTTTCTCGATCGAAAAGGCCAAGATGTGCCGTTCACCGAAACCTATGCGGCTGTCATGGCCCTGAGGTTTTTAGGTGAGGAGTCTGATATTGTACCACGAGATCGAGTGCTCGCTTCTCTTCGTCTTTTATTAAATGAACCAAAACTTGCAGACCTGGTGATTGCAGATCTTGCAAGATGGCAAGATTGGTCAGTGGTAGACAGATTGGTTGAACTTTTTGAAACAGCCACAGCAGATAATATTTTTGTTCGTGAGCCCATTGTGAATTACATGCGGACATGTCCTCTGCCACAGGCGAATAAGGCATTAGAAACATTGGAAAAAATCGATCCGGATGCGGTTCGTCGAGCTGCCACTATGGCCGGGCTTGCTGGGCTTACCATTGCAGGTCCAGAGAATGAAAAAGAGGTCGTTCCGTCTGATTCACAAGGAACCACAAGTGGAGCGTCACAAGAAGGTGTTTCAGATGCTGAATTGATTGAGAAAGTACTGCCAGTCCTTACTGAAGAACACCCCGCAGACGCGTTTGCTTTTCAAAACGCAAAGCCAGAACCGACTTCTGTGAAAACGCCTGCTGGTCGTAAGTCTCCAGCAGCGATGTGGCTCCTTTGGGTAGTGATTGTCGTCCTGATGGGTATGATTTCGAGGCGTATGTTGCGCGCGAGTTCAGCGGCAGAGTAAGGTTTAGGATGACCCATGGCGACAGGTCTCTTCGATACATCATCGTCTTCTAAAAATAATACAGATAGACTTCGTGAAGGCGATGTCTATCGTTCGATAAGTGGTGTGGCGATTACATCTGTCGTCCTTGCTGCAATGTCACCTCTTTCATTTCTCAGTTGGTGGCTTTCACTGATTCCCATGTTTAGCCTCTTGCTAGGAATGATTGCTCTTCGGGAAATTTTTTACCGTCCAACTGAACTAACAGGAAAAGGTTTGACGTATCTTTCAATAGCTGCGTCGTCTGTCATTGTGACTTCTGCAGTGAGCTATCATGCATATGTCTACGCCACAGAGTTGCCACCTGGTTTTCAACGACTGAGTTACGCAATGCTGCAACCACTTCCTGGAGATCCGCCAACGGCTGTGCCCAATACGGCCATAAAAATGGATGGTCGTGGGGTACTCATCAAGGGGTATATGTATCCTGGTAAGCAGCAGGAGGGTATCACGCAGTTTCTTCTTGTGCGAGATCAAGGCGACTGCTGCTTTGGTGGAAATCCTAAAATAACGGACCGTGTGCTTGTGACGCTTGAAGATGGACTGGGTATTTCTTTTACCTCGCGCATGCGAAAGATTGCAGGTCATTTCTACATAAAACCAATAGGTGGGTCCGCAGTAGAAGGAGGCGTGCTTTATCATCTGGAGGACGCTGTACTGCGTTAGCATTTGGTGGTCGTACGATTCAGACTCATACAACTTGTGATTTTTACTGTCTTGCTTGCTGGCTGCGGTATTCCGAAGAGCATGCCAGATCGGGACCAACAAGAGCCTGATCAAGTTTCTGGAGATGTACCTGTTCAGGCACCGGGTGGATTTCAAGCACAAGATCAATTGAGAGATATCTCTTTTGATGATATCAAGTTTGATATGGAAAAAGGGGATCCATTCACTTTTGATCTTCTTCCAAAGCGTGTTACCGCATTAGAAAACTCAAAAATTCGTATACGTGGCTACATACTGCCAAGTTTTCAGCAGAAAGGTCTTACCCAATTTGTTCTTGTACGAGATAATATGGAATGTTGTTTTGGGCCGGGTGCTGCCTTGTACGATTGTATTGTCGTTCGAATGCGAACAGGCAAGACGGCAAACTTTTCCATTCGACCAGTGGCTGTAGAGGGAATATTTCACATCCGAGAACTTCGCGGTCCGGATGGGACGCATTTAGCAATCTATGAGATGAATGGAGAAGAAGTGCAATAAGATATAGCATTCGTAGACAAAGGGTCCACGGTAAACTGGTTGCATCATCTTTGCCAAATGCATACACGACAAACAGTAGCAAGAATAATGATCGGATGGTTCTTGTGGGGAGCATCCACATCTGCATGCCCATTTTGTGATGTTGTGGGACGGTCTCTCAGTGAGCGCAGAGATCAATCAGTAGTTGTGGGGATTGGTGCAACAACGGGCGAGGTCGAGATTCATAATGAAACAGTGTTATATCAACCGTGGCAGATCATTAAGGTGATTCGAGGGACGTTCCATCAATTGAGTGAGAGTATATCTGCTCGCGTGAAGAAAACCGAGAAAGGTACGGGAATCGTATTTGGTGACAGCACAGGGACCGGAACACTGCAATGGTCAGCATTCGTTGCAGATGAACTCGTCATGGGCTATCTCGTAGAGGCACCAGCATTGAATCTACCTGATGTAGAGCGGCTCCAATGGTTTGTGAGTCGCCTCGAGCATCCATCTCCCATTATTGCAGAAGATGCTTTTACGGAGTTCGGTTTAGCATCCTTTGAAGCAGTGAAGAGCGTCGCCGGTTCTTTCGATGAAAAAAAACTTGAGCATTGGGTGCTGGAGCCCGGAATTGATGAAAGGAGGCGAGGATTTTATGGACTTGCACTTGGTCTTGTTGCAGCACAGACGCCTGACCAAAGAAAACGAGAGCACGCTATTCAAATTCTTCATAAAGCCATTGAAAAACCAGCTGATGATTTTCGATTTGGATTTGATGGACTCATGGGTGGTGTGCTTGTTGCAGAAGGTGTCGAAGGGTTGGACTATCTCATAGGCCTCGGCTTTTCAAAGCCATCTGCACGAGCTGTTGACCAAAGACATTTCTTGACGGCGCTACGATTTGCTTGGGAAAGCCTTCAACATTTGGTTCCAAGAGATCAAATTGTTGATGCCGTCGCCAAAATGATACAAGCTCCGGTCGTGTCAGCAGCTGCAGTTATTGATTTGGCTCGATGGCAAGCATGGAGCTATGCACGCGATGTTGCGTCACTGTGGGATTCTCTCGGGGATGAAGATCCTTTGCTACGTCGAGCAGTGGCCGGATATCTTATTGCTTGTCCAAAACTCATATCACAGTCTCTTTTGGAAGATATTCGTTCACGTGACCCAGAGAGACTTGAATTGGCAATTGAGGCAGCACGACTTCCAATATAACAAGAACAATGCATTCAATTAGGTGACAGTGATAGAGGTGAGGAAACTCCAGAGAGTTCATTGCTGATAGATACTTCGGTTGCAGGTGTTGGAATTAATTCTGGAATAGGCTCGGGTACGGAGTCGTCTTTGGAAGGTGGTAGAGACAGCATTGGACCCTCATTGGTTGCTGGATCACGAGCCGGTAACTGTAACGCAGGAGCATCAGCGCCCACATCAGAGAATCGTTGAGTAATTGGCCCACGACTGAACACTCCAGGCCTTGAGTGGCGATAGTCTAAGTAGATACTGGCATCTCGCTGTCTGGCACGACGATGAGCATCAAAGTAGGCTTTCCCAGGCCAAGGACCTTCAGCAAGGAATACACCATTGTATTCAAGGAGTGAGCCTTTCCTGTAATGAAGCTGTGATATAGAGCGATTATAGTCGACCACAGATCGTGCATAGGCGCTTTCTGCCTCAGCCCGGCGACGCTGGGCATCTAATAATTGGTCAAACGTGACAGTACCAGCGTCGTATGCAGCTTGAACTGCCTCAACCTGTCGTTCAGCTGCAACGCGTCGATTAAAGTTCGTCTGTGAGAGAGCAAAGTTGGTGTCCACGTTGCGCACTGCTTCAACCAAGGCATGAGAGGCTTCAAGTTCTTCATCCTGAAGACGAGCACGTTCTCGAGCAAGTTGAAGTTGGTGATGGCGAACAGTTGCAATTTCTCTTCGAAATCCAATCGGCATGAGAAACTGAGCACCTACTTGCCACTCTTGAAACTTCCCACTAAAGAGTGTTGAGTATGCATCAGTCCCTGCTAAAGGATCTGGGACAGGTGAAAAGGGAGCAGTTGCTTCATAAGGGTCGTAGTTTTGGTTGATCAGATTTTGTCCCATCCCTAGGAATCTCCAGCGGCCTGTGGCGTCAAGCCGCGGAAGTAATAGGTTTTTGGCAGCAGTAAGCTCGAGTTCCCTCTGCTTAATAACCCATTTTTGTCTTCGAAGTTCTGCGGATCTAGAAAGTGCTTCAACAAGAGATTGCTGCCAATCGAAACTAATACGAGCAGTCGTTGGCTCATCTGAGGGTCGTATCAAACGTCCATCACTTGCAGAAATGCCCATCATGTAGCGGAGCCGGTTTTCAGATCGATAGACGTCAGTCAGTGCTTGCTCCACTTCACTTCGAAAGAAAAAATACTGCTCGCGAGCCTGTGCTTCTTTGTCGGCTTCGCCCCCTCGTGACTGCTCAACGTACAGAGCATGAACTTTTCGCCATGCTTCTTTGGCACTGTCACGACCAGCTTTTCGAGCCTCTAAGTTGCGGTAAGCAAAATAGAGCTCCCAATATGACTGTTCGGTGTCACTGACCAGATTGCGCACACCAGCCTCGAAGTCGGCAAGAGAAACGTCGGCAGCGACGCGTGCAAGAAGAACACCACGAAATACGGGACGTCCGTAAAGATTCTCAAATGAGTCCGGGCCAGCAATTCGATTGTAAGTAACGCCAGCACCCTGAAGAAGTGGCTGATTGAATGTAAAATCATAGTTCGTGATCCAATTGGATGGTTGTTCACGAATCGGCGAATTATTGTTGTCATACACAGTTTCATTTGCGAACCCCCACGTCGCTCCTGTCGCTGTTCGCTTTTGGACACCAGTTCGCCAGTTTCCAATATCTCCTAAGAAGTGCTGTGGAAAAAAAGCATTTGGATTATAGTTTTGGCCTCGGTTTATTCGCTCCCACGTCAATGAACTGGAAAGTTGTGCATCGAAAAGAGCAAGGGCACTTTCAACACCTCGAAAAGGGTCGGTCTCTGTGATGGCTGGATCATAGACACTCGGTGTGAGGGTTGGTGCAGTCAGTAGAGAGACTGGAGGTTCACCAGTCTGAGGTCGATTCCCAGCAAAACTTGCGAACCGTCCACCCAGATTTCTTAGAACTTTACCATTTTCTAAAGCCGTCCGAATTGCTTCTTCAAGAGACAGTTCCCAAATGTGATCAAAATTAGGATTTGAAAGGGTGAGTGGCTCATATGTTCCAGCAGCTTCTTCGAGCGGCTCTTGGTTTGTATCTGGATATTCAATCTTTTGGATCGCCCCAACATAGTGAGAGAGATCACCATCTTCAAAAAAATAAAAGGGTTGTCGAGGAGCGCAACCAGCTATGAGAAGCGAGAGGCTCGTGAAGATGACCCAGGTTGTTTTTATTGGTTGCAGCACAGGGGGATTTTTGTGTTTGACGGTAATTAGGTACCGTCGCTGCGCCCAAGGGGGACGGTCACAATACGTGACATTTCCCAACGCAGTGCCCCCCGACGCTGCGTTTGCCTCGCGTACACTAGGGCGCAGCGACGGCTTTTTAGGTATCGACCACTTCAGCCAATAAACTTGGGAAAACCGACAAAGTCAGCCCAACCCTTACAAAACATGGCAATTTAGGTAAAAGACTGGATCTACTGATCTGGCCAATTTGACGAAGAGACCGAATGCCGCGATCCCGTGTCATCTTCCCATACAAAGCGGGCAGCAGCATGTCTCCTTGAGCGTATGAGTGACATACCTTCTTCTAGGCCAAGTACACTAGCCGCTGTGGCAAGGACATCTGCTGTTGTGCAGTTTTCAGCTATCACTGTGACTGCAGTTGGTCCTTTGACACCAAGGCCAGTTCGAGGGTCAACGATGTGACTGTAGCGAATATTGTTTATAGTCACTGACTGAAATGCATCTCCCGATGTTGCGATAGCTGCATCGGATAAACCCACTTTGGATAGTTTCCCCTCACTCTTTCCAAGTGGTTGAACCGCGATCTGCCAACTGTCTCGACCAGGAGGAGAACCAAGGACAACAATATCTCCTGAGGCGTCAACCATGCCAGAAGTAATGTGATGTTGGCGAAGAACGTCGATTGCACGATCAGCCGCAAAGCCCTTCCCAATACCTCCCAGATCAAGGCGCATACCTCGCCGTCTTAGTGAAATAGAGTTCATTGTTGGGTGCAAATGCAAAAGTTCTGGGCCAACGAGAGCCTTTGCTGCCTTGAGCTTATCTGGACGTGGCATTACCCCAGATTGACGAGATTGACGCCAGAGTTTGGT
>JBDOMS010000593.1:0-3473 GCA_039831735.1 Pirellulales bacterium | reverse complement strand
CTTTGCGATTCAGGAAGAAGTTGGTCTTTATGGGGCTCGGTTTGCAAGTGCATCAAAACTGGGAAGGCCGAAGCTTGCATTTAATTTCGATGGTGGAACGGTGGAAAAGGTGACGATCGGCGCCACGGGAGGATATCGTCTTGATGTTGAAGTGTCGGGAGTACCAAGCCATGCGGGCGTGGCTCCGGAGAAAGGTGTTTCTGCGATCGCGATTGCCTCATTGGCTATCGCAAGTCTTGTGAAAGATGGTTGGCATGGCCTCGTCGAAAAGGGAGGCAAGCGAGGTACGAGTAATATCGGTGTAATTCGTTCAGGTTCGGCGACAAATGTTGTTGCTGAATCAGCATCGCTCCGTATTGAGGCTCGGGGGCATGACCGTGTTTTCCGGGGGCGAATCGTCACGGCTATAAAAAAAGCCTTTCGGGATGCGCTGAGGCAGGTAAAGAGCAGTGGTGGGAAAACGGGCAAAGTGACATTCTCGGGGAGACTTGACTACGAAGCGTTCCGTTTGAGCAAAACGGAGCCTTGCGTACAGGCAGCGATCGAAGCGGTATCAGCGATTGGCAGAACGCCACAGATGGATATTTCAAATGGTGGTCTTGATGCAAATTGGATGGCAGCAAATGGTATTCCGACCGTAACGCTTGGTTGTGGTCAAAAGAATATCCATACCACTGGAGAGCAGTTAGAACTCAATGCGTTTGAGGCAGCCTGCTCAGTAGCACTCAATCTCGCGACTCAACATTAGGAGAGTGGTGCGATGCCAAGGAGTACGACTCATACATTACCGGCTCTTGATCACGTGTACTGTGGCGACTGTCTTTCGTTGCTTGCATCATTGCCAGAGAGAACGGTTCATCTCGCATTTGCAGATCCTCCATTCAATATCGGTTATGAATATGATTCCTACGATGATCGTCGTGCGGCGGAAGACTATCTGGAATGGTCAAAGAAATGGATGGAAATGGTTGTTCGAGTCCTTCATGAGAGTGGGACGTTTTGGCTTGCCATTGGAGATGAATATGCTGCAGAACTCAAGGTGATTGCCACGAGAGAGTTAGGGCTTACATGTCGTTCATGGGTTGTTTGGTATTACACGTTTGGTGTCAATTGTCAGCAAAAATTTAGTCGCTCACATACGCACCTTTTCCATTTTGTAAAAAACCAGAAAGAGTACACGTTCAACGCGGACGCGATTCGTGTGCCATCTGCTCGTGAGTTGGTGTATGGAGACAAGCGGGCAAGTTCAAAAGGTCGTTTGCCTGACGATACATGGATACTCCGGCCACAGGATCTTCCAGAGGGATTTTCTGAAAGTGAAGATATGTGGTATTTCCCGCGAGTATGCGGGACGTTCAAGGAGCGTTCTGGGTGGCATGGCTGTCAGATGCCTGAGCAATTACTTGGCCGTATTATTCGGGCCTGTAGTCACGAGGACGATCTTGTATTGGATCCCTTTAGTGGTAGTGGCACGACGCTTGCCGTTTCAAAAAAATTAGGCAGAAGGTTTCTGGGATTCGAATTATCAGAAACGTATGCCTCTCAGATAGAGTCGAGGCTTGATGGAATTCGGGTTGGTGACAAACTTGATGGTGCTCCGGAGCCACTCAAAAGTGCTCCGGCAACCAAAGATGGGAGACGGTTGTCATCTAGTCGTCGTCGACGATGAACAGAGGTAGCAAAAGAGATTGGTGTTGGAGGAAAATAGCGCATTCAAGTCTTCTGGAATTGAGTGACTGTCATCTCATTCCCAATGCACTGTGTGGTTTGAACGATTTGAAAGTATTTGCGGTGTTTTCATGAATGGGTGAACCCAGCATCGTTCGATCGCTACGCGGTCACCACGAAGTGATTGACGGGTTTCCTGCCGAAGATCAACGCAGAACCAGTCCTGCCAAAAAACGTCTGACACCCATTGAACCCTTCCCAACAAAATCAAACGCACCATCAAAAGAAAGTTTTCTACACAAAGCTGTTGACAGGACCTCGAGAGGTTGGGAAGTGGGTGATATTGGGTTCGCATGAAGTTGAGAGTCTCCGTTCTCACCGACATCATGATTCTTCGGGGCACTTCCTCGTTTTTCTGCCTAAACACAGTTGTTTTGAGTCACCTCGGTTTTCGTGGGATGCCGATGGTACAGCGGTGTGTTTTTGAAGGCCAATTGTTCAATTTTTTTCTGTATCAGGACGCATCAACGAGTGATCTTGACTGATGAGTCATCATTAGGATTATTCAAGGTACGTCTCAAAGGGCAGTTCTCGATACAGAACTGTTTGTTGGGAAAGAATTTCGTACTTTGGAAGTGGTGTTAAGAGTGAAGTGCTCAAATTGTGGAGTTGATATTCCAGCGGTAAACGTCCAGTACAGTTGGAAACAGGCTATCTATTCAATGTTAGTCATGGCTCCGATTCTCTTGGTGGGATTTTGGCCGCTAGCACAATTAACCATATTCCGAGGCGATGTCACAAAGGATCTCGTAATAGAGCAAGTAGCAAAGAAACTCAGTTTTCAGGATTCACCAAACGGAACTCTTGTGGTTACAGGGCTTATTAGAAATAAAGGCAGGCACGATTGGTCAGGCGTTTCAGTCGAGGCAGAATTTTTCGATGAACAGGGCATGTTTCTCGACGAAGCATCTGAATTTATACGCAGTGATATCTTGGGTGAAGCAGAAGAACATTTTAAAATACAAATTCGCAGTCCAAGAAATGAATTAACAGCAGATACCACGACGCTGCAGGTGAAGATATCAGGGGGGAGATCACGGGCTTTTTAGGGGGTTGGTCTGATAGGGAGACTTGCGTTCCAGACGTGATATCGCTCGGGAAAAACATATTGGTTATTTGGGAACGAGAAACCTCCATACATGAGAAATCGTGCAAGCTCACAGCTTGCATTGAGAGAAGCATATTGTGCTTGCCTCAACGGCAACTTCACGAGGAGAGGGCAGGTTGGGCATCGTGCTGACTACGATGAGTTCCTGCGGGAGCTATATCCCTAACAAGCCGACCAATGATTGCCTCGATGCCATACTGTCATTGCCACAGCTCATAATGGCTGTCAGCGAAGCTAAGCAGACAGTCCCACAAAATTATTTCAAGGAAATAATAAATCCTATTGTCGGATGATATCTCATAAGTATGTTTTTCTGGATCAAGTTCAATCTTCGGTGCGTCGGGAGACGGTTGTTATTCAGTGCTCGTCGGCGGTGAATAGAGGTAGCAAAAGTGATGAAGACTGATAGAAAATAGGATATACGAGCTTTTTGTGTCGTGTGACCGTCAACCAATTTTCACTCCATTGTATTTGTTCAACGATTTGAAAGTATTTGAGGTGTTTTTATGAAATATGGGCTTAACCTTCTTCTTTGGACTGACTCCATGCACGACGGCATGGTTCCCGTTGTCGAGAAAATTAAAGACATGGGCTATGACGGTATCGAGATGCCAATATTTGAGCTCGATGAAGGGAC
>JBDOMS010000052.1:0-3475 GCA_039831735.1 Pirellulales bacterium | reverse complement strand
ATTTCCATGCTCTGGAAGAGTAGTAGTCCAAACAGTTCTTTTGTAAGTGCGATTGAGTTTTTTGATGATGGAACGGCTTTGGTTAGCGGTGATAAAGAAGATGCATTTCAGGTGGCCGTCTTGGATACAAAGGACGCAGATACTTTTCTTCTAAAAATAAAATCAACAGGAAAAGAAGACGGTGAGACGTTTGGAATGTTTGAGATGAAGTCAAGGGAAGTTGCCCTAATGACAACACCTACGGGAAAAATCGTGCGTATGATTCCGGATAAAAATCTGTAGTCTTGAGCAGATGGAGGGCGATGGTGAGCGGTCACTGTCCCTTTGCGGTTCCTCCGCGATCCCATACCCCTTCATCGTGGAGTAGCCCGAAGGGTTCATATTGGTATCCCAATTCGACTAATGCAGACTTTACCGTCTGGAACTGTCCGAATGAGTCTTTGTTGACCACTACAGCAATCACCCAGTCTGTTGATGGGAAAGGCCTCAACAGATTGGCGATAGTGTCTTTGATCGTTGAGCTATCTGCAATGATGCCAGCATTTGGTTTCGCTTTGGCTACTTGTGTGCCATCAGAACGAACTGTGATGAAAAAATCTTGTTCATTAGGGCCAAGTCTCTTGCCAGTATCACTATAGATATGCATTTGGTAGATCCGGCCATAACGCATGAAAAGTCCAAATTGTTTTTTTTCTGATGTTACGAGCTCGGGTAGCGTCGCTGAAAGATTTATGGTTTTAGGATCAACTGGACGATCCAGCTCAACCGCGAGTTTTGCAAGTTCAATAGAACGCTCTTCGAGTTGTTTGCGCTGTTTTGCCTGTTCTTCAGCAAGGGGCTCCATCGTTTTCAGATCTTTCTTGATTTGCTCCAAAGCTTTTTCAATATCAATTATTTGTTCCTGCCTTGCCACAGTCTCCGATGCTTTTTCAGTTTGTTTGTGAAGGGCTTTTGCGATTTCGAGTGTTGTAGATGCGATCTCGCGCTCGATAGCCTCAATCGATGGGTCATTGACAGGCATTTTCTCCAAGATAGTTCTTAAACGCTGTATCTCTTCAGTAAGCTCATTGATCTTGGCTTCATCTCGTGCTTGTTGGGCCTGCGAGATAGGCTCTGTGATTCCTGATACGGTGCTTGAAAGCCGTAGAAGCAATGCGACGAGGATCGTGATAAAAAGAATGCTGCCAAACGTGTTTGTGATCGTGTCAAGCAGCAGTTCGAGGCTACTCCCTCCCTCAGTTTCTCGGGATCGTTTCATGGTGGTACGTTTCTTAAATTCTAGTGCGTTTGATGGGGCTTAAGATCCATCACGGACAACCTGGTCCTCACCGATAAGGTCTACTCCAAAGCGAATCCCAGCATTATCCAGAAGCTCTCGAACTTCAGACTCTACGGTTTCAGATGCAGAAGGCCGAACCAAAATCAGGCAGTAGTCACGGTCCAGATCGAGATTGCTTACCCATGGTGCCGCATGAACGCCATGCGCCCCAAGCAACCTGTTCTGGTCACTCCCAAGAAGAACCACCCGTATGCCCTGATTACTGAGCTCAACAAGCCATGCTCGCTTTCCGGGTTCTTTTACCTCATTGAAAACCAACTCACTCCCAGAACGAGGTCGATCTTGAATTTCTTCTCGTCTCTTTTTTTGTCGAGTTTCCTCTTCACGAATTTCTTCTTCCAAAGTCTTTGATGCCTCAAGATCTTCTTGTATCTGCTGCGTAAGTTGCATGAGGGCTGTTCGGTCAGAGTCGAGATGCTTGTTGCGTTCCTGAACCTCAGCAAGCAGATCAGCCACGGAGGCATGGATGCGAAGGGTTTCTTCAAGGCTTTGCTGAGTGGAATCACGTTTTTTGAGTAATTGAGAAAGTTTTTGTGCTGCTGCTTCTCTTGTTTGTTTGGGACGTGCCTGAATTTGATCGTTAAGTTCGGATACAACCGCTTGGAGCTGTTCTGCGGTTCTATGAATTTTTCTCCTGTTCACATCTGGATTGTTTGCAGCCGCACTCCGCTTCCGTGAGACCAACTCAATCGTGAGCATTAACATCACAAGCACAAGGATTGCTGTGACAGATGTGATAATGTCTTGGAATGAGAAAAGAGAAAAAGCAGGAGAAGACTTTCGCCGGCCCATGACCTATTCATCCTCATCAGGGGTTTCGATTCTCAGGCGTCCGACAATATTGCGACGACCATATTCCATTGCTTCGTCGAGGAATTCCTCTTCAGCTTTTTTTGTGAACACGACGAGCAGTTGTACGACGAGGGCGGCAACGAGAGCGACCAGTGTCGTGTCAAAGGCGGTTGCGAGTCCCGATGTGACCTTCCCTAATGCACCGGTTATTGCTGAAATATCTTCACCGGTCCCAAGGACAGATGTGAAGTTTCCAATGGCCTTGGATAGGCCGAGCACAGTTCCTATGAAGCCCAACACGGGAATGGCCCAAACGAATCCTTGGATAAGGGCATAGCTCGTTTCCATTTGGGACTCATCGTGAGATGCCTGAGCACGAAGGATTTCATCGACGTCGGTTACGCGACCAAGGTTTCTTAGATTGGAGAGGGCAAGTTCAATCCGATTAAGGACAAGAAAGTGAGCAGAGTTGTCACAAAGGTCATGGATGCGTTGCAATACCTGATCGACAGTCGAAGAAGAAATAATAAAACCCAGTTCATCCGGAAGCACACTTGCTTCAAGCGCACGCCGTTGGAGTCGAAGTTTTGATCGTTTGATAACAAGAATGGTCAATGACCAGAAAAATAAAAAGGCAACTGCATATTGGGTGGGGCCTCGTTCAAGAAAGATATTGCCAAACGAAGTTTCAGATAGTGAAGAGAGAGTCAGAATGGCATAAAATCCAACAGTAAGCACGGTTGCAATAAGTCCTGACAATATGCCATTCACGCGGGTGAAACGTCCCCCGGGGAAGAACATCAATTGTTCTATGTCCTGGCGTGTCCAGTTGAGTGCTCGAGATTGGTTCTGGTTTCGTCTCATATTAAAGAACTACCCGAAAGTCTGAAATGCTGACGGCAACGACAGCCACGGTAGTAAGAACCAATATGGCTATGGTGATCCATGCGCAGCAAATTGCAAGTTGTGCGGTGTGGACATTGACAGGAGCTGAAAGTCCAGTTCGTGCTGCAGTATGTGCTGCATAGCCAACAACGAGGGACACAAAAGAGAGGGCAAATGGAATACATAATGTAAGAACAAATGCAGCAGGAAACGATTCATCCATGGCATACCCTGCGATTACAACTCTCCGGAGGGCAAGGATTGTTACTGAGAATATGCCAAGTATGGTCCAAGGAAGTGCAATGAGACTCCCAATCAGCGCCACCATGGCGAGAGAAGGTTGATACCCGATTTGACGTTCTCCGCAACGCGGACAATGGTCAGGTGAGCCATCCAATTCGTTTCCGCAGGATGTACACCACAATCGATCACCCTCAAATAATCCTGGCACCTGCCGTG
>JBDOMS010000407.1:0-3475 GCA_039831735.1 Pirellulales bacterium | reverse complement strand
GGGGATAGCCATACTGCTACACATGGTGCATTGGGGGCCCTTGCATTTGGGATAGGAACCAGTGAAGTTGAGCATGTACTTGCAACTCAAACACTTCGTCAGGTTAAGCCAAAATCACTCGAAGTCCGTGTTGATGGTGCCCTTCTGCCAGGTGTAACTGCGAAAGATCTTGTGCTCTATCTTATCGGGAGATTGTCAACAGAAGGTGGCACTGGTTACGTCATTGAGTATACAGGCCCTGTCATTCGAGGTTTCGGAATGGAACAACGAATGACCGTTTGCAATATGTCGATCGAGGCCGGAGCCCGTGCTGGGATGATCGCTCCAGATGCAGTGACTTTTGACTATCTCAGAGACCGTGACTTTGCCCCAAAAGACTTTGACAAAGCGATTACTCAGTGGGAGCAACTGCCATCCGATGCAGAAGCTTCTTACGACCGAGTAGAAGTATTTAATGGTGCCGATATCGTCCCTCAAGTAACGTGGGGTACCAATCCTGCACAAGTTGTTGGCGTTGATACTGTTGTACCAAAAGCAGACTCATTCAAAGATCCAAATGACCGATCGAGTGGAGATCGCGCATTGGAATATATGGGTCTGAAAGGTGGCACAAAAATTGTTGATATTTCTCTTGATAGAGTCTTCATTGGGTCTTGCACAAACAGTCGCATCGAAGATCTTCGTGCAGCAGCGGCAGTGGTTCAGGGATATCATGTTGCATCCACAGTGCATGCCATGGTCGTACCTGGAAGTGGACGAGTGAAGCGACAAGCCGAAAAGGAAGGATTGGATAAGGTTTTTCAGACGGCTGGTTTCGAATGGCGGGAAGCCGGATGCAGCATGTGCCTTGGTATGAATCCAGACATTCTCACTCCCGGCCAACGGTGTGCCTCAACCAGCAATCGAAATTTTGAAGGCCGACAAGGCAAAGGAGGCCGCACACACCTGGTCTCTCCAGCCATGGCAGCTGCAGCGGCAGTTGTCGGACATTTTGTTGATGTTCGTGAATGGAGCTATAAGTAACGCACACAACAGTAACAAAAACATTTTGGAAAAGATGACGTATTTCCAAAACCTAGGACAGTCTTATGAAACCTCTTAAAACTCATACTGGCATCGTTGCTTCTCTTGATCGAGCAAATGTTGATACTGATCAAATCATTCCTAAACAGTTTCTCAAGAGGATTGAACGAACAGGATTTGGTCAATATCTTTTTTTCGATTGGAGATTTCTTGGTGACGGATCTCTTGATCCTGAATTTGAACTTAATCAACCTGCCTGTAAAAATGCTTCTATCTTAATTGCACGACGTAACTTTGGTTGTGGTTCTAGTCGTGAGCATGCCCCTTGGGCACTGTCCGATTATGGCTTCCGTGTTGTAATTGCTCCGTCATTCGCTGATATTTTTTATTCAAATTGCTTCCAAAATGGCATGCTCCCTATCCAACTCTCAGAAGATGACGTTGAAGAGCTTTTTCAAAATACAAAGGACGCAGAGAAGAATTCAACGCAGTACCAACTCGACGTTGATGTTTCGTCTTGTACGATTGCTGACAAACATGAGTTTCATCGCACCTTCACGATAGATTCCTTTCACCAACGATGCCTTTTGGAAGGCCTCGACAATATCGGCCTGTCCCTCCAGCAAGCACATGAGATTGATGCGTGGGAAAACCGGCATGGCATCTCATCGGTGAATAATTGATCGCTAACAAAACAGGAGTTTGCGCACGCCCATGGGAGAAAGTCGTCGTCAGAAAATCGAATCGTTACTGCGTGACTCACCAGAAGATGTCTTCTTGAGGTATAGTTTTGCTCTTGAATTAGAAAATGAGGGCGACTGGGAGACCGGGGTCGATATCCTTCAGGATCTTGCTCGTGGCACACCTCCCTATGTCCCGGCATATCATATGGCAGGACGACATCTCGCAAAACACGGACGAATCTCTGAGGCTCGCACGGCATTGCGAGAGGGCATTGATGAAGCTCGTCGTCAAGGTGAATCCCATGCGGCAGGCGAAATGTCTGAGTTTCTCACCTCCTTGGGAGAACTCGGGGATGAAGGCATTCATTGAATGCTGAAATCGATTGTTTTTTCTGATTCAAATGGGTTGTATGGCTACATGTGCCTGACCATGGAGGAAAAAATCTTCTGTTCAGTCACAGCATGGAGGAGGCTCACCCGATTCAGAACCACGGGTAATCTCAAATCCTAGGTCCTTAATCATTTTGTAATCTGCTTCGGGAAGTTGGCCTTTTGTAGTGAGATAATCTCCAACAAACATTGAGTTGGCAGCATACAGGCCAAGAGCCTGAAGACTTCCGAGATGAATTTCTCGGCCACCGGCAATCCTAATTTCAGATAAAGGATTTACAAAACGCATCATCGCCAGCCCACGAAGACAGTCACGTGGACTCAGACGCCTGACGTTTTCCAAAGGTGTTCCATCGATTGAATTCAAAAAATTTATTGGGATCGACTCAACACCAAGGCTACGCAGTTCAAAAGCCATCTCAACAAGGTCTGTGTGATTTTCTCCCATTCCCATAATACCACCACTACACAATTCCAGACCTGCTGAGCGGCATGCTGATAAAGTCGCAACGCGATCGGCATAGGTGTGCGTCGAACACACTTCACCGTAATATCGTTCACTTGTATTGAGATTATGATTGACTTTATCAACACCAGCGTCTGCGAGTCTCTTTGCTTGCTCTGGTGTCAAAAGACCGAGACATGCACAAATATTGAGGTTATGCTCCTGTTTAATCTTCGGAACAATCGAACAAACAAAGTCCATTTCACGCTCGGAAGGGCCCCTCGCTGAAATGACAATACAGAAGGTCTTCGATTGCTGTTCTGCTGCAGTTTTGGCCGCCTCAAGCAGTTTCGGTCCAGAAAGAAGATTATATTTTGGAATCTCCGCCTCTGAGACCTTTGACTGAGAACAGTATCCGCAGTCTTCGGGACACAGACCACTCTTCGCATTCATCAGATAAAAAAGCTGCACCGTATTACCAAAATACTGACGACGAACTTCATATGCGGCGGATAATACACTCAACAGTTCATTATCTGACGATTCAAGCACTGCAAGAACTTCACTGCGATCAGGAATCTCACCAGTTAGAGACTGGGCTGCTAATGATTGCCAACGAGAAGGCACATACGCAGAGGAAGTCGAGTAAGAGGGAACAGGTACAGAAGACATTATTTTCTCACTTGTGAGGATGCAATCGAAAAACAAAATGTAAGCGATGGGCAGCATACTGCCAAAGACATGTTGTATCTTCGCAAAAAATTCAACGCTTTATCAGAGTTCAAGCGGGAATGGACTAAGTATTTCCAAGCCGGATTCTGTGACAATATAGTCATTTTCAAGACGTATTCCGCATGATAATTCCTGATGATAAAGTGCTGGCTCAACCGCAATCACATCTCCAACTTGAAGCGTGTCATCCCAATGAGGATTG
>JBDOMS010000692.1:0-3485 GCA_039831735.1 Pirellulales bacterium | reverse complement strand
CCTAACTTGGAAATGCCATAACTTTCTAATGAACAAAGCTTTTTGATTCGGTCAAAAAATAAATGACCGGACAGCGATGTAGTTTAATTCCAAAAATAGAAAATTTTGGGCAAACGCGATGCGCGACAAACTCTGGGAAGTTGTTCGCTACTGTGTTCTGCGCATCTACAGCAGATCAGCAGCAGTTTCGTGAGGCATGCGTACGTCTTGTACGGTTCCGAGAAGTTGTTGACTTGGACTGCCCAAAGGCAATGGCTCGCCTTGAACACATGCTTCGAGCTCTCGATGCATATACGGCCACGTCAAGCCCCAAGGGAACGAACTCATCGGGGAAGGCCAACGCTCAGTCAATGGCGCGCTCCGCCGATGAAGATGAATCAACGAGTAAAAAAGATGTTTCAGCACACCCTTCAGAAGGATCGTCATAAATGTTTGTCGGAGACCTTTCAAGCGGCGCTTCCAAGATGGCCTTATCGCTTAAGCAGCTTCTTCTCAAGTGGGATGCAACTGAGGACACATGGAATGATGCCACTCGAAAAGCCTTTCATAAAGCTCACATCGAGCCGATCACGCCTGACGTAAAGCAAACGCTTGAAGCCGTTGGTCGCCTCGCCGAGGTGTTGTCTCGCTCAATCCGTGACGTGAGCGACTCGGGAGAATACTAGCAGTTAACGACAAGCGACTAATCCAGTCTGCATCTTCTATTTTTATACCATGAATGCCAGCTATGAATCCTAGTTCTTACGACGTAGATGTACTTCGCTCTCAGATGGCTATCCTCCGGCAGGCGGCCAAGGACCGTGCAGCTCTTGAGGAATCAATACCGGCTCAATACGAACAAGCGGTTCAGGCGCTCCGCAAAGAGCAGGAAACTGTTTCTGCCGATACAGAAAAACAGGTCCGTGAAAAAATCCATGCACTGAAACAGCAATATGAAGCAATACTTTCCAAGATTGAATCAACGGCGTCATCTGATCGAGCGAAGCTGGAAGATCAACGCAACCAACTAACAGCCAAGGTGGGGCGAAAAGCACAAACTCAAGAAGAAAAACTCCGTGAAGATTTTGAGTTTGACGACAGCGCTGCAAAGGAAATACATAAGGAAAAGAGACAAAAGCCCAAAAAACTTTTTCGATCAGCGGAAAAAGAAATCAAGAAAATCACAGAAGCAGTCAACGAATGTGAAAAACGCACACTCTCGTTTGTGTCAAATAAAGGTGTCTCTTCACCTGAAGCCTCTGAAAATCCTCCCAAGCATCAGCATGAAAAGAATGATGAGTGCCTCAAGAGTCTTCAGTCATCGGCAGAGAAGGTTGTTGAACAATCCAAGGCGATCTGCAATCAGCCAGAAGCAAATCGCGTGTTTTCCACGAATACAATCGTCCTTGTGATAACTATCCCAATCATTCTGGGGATATTCTTATCTGCAGGAGCTGCCTTTGGAAGCGCAACTGCGAAACTTCCAACGTCATGGATCATCGCTGTGACGGCCAGCTCAGCTGGTGTTGTCATTGGAGGTGGTGTTGGATGCGGCTTGTGGTGGCTCATGCGACGACGTCGCACTGTGACCCAAGTACTCCAGACAGATTTTAATGATCTTTGCGACAGCATTGCCCACATCCGGCAATGCTTGGAACACTCAGTGATTTACGTAAAAAAACGTCTTGAGTCGCAGACACAGTTGGCTGAACAGCAAATTAAGGAAGATATTGAAAAACGAAACACGACATTCAAAAAGAGGCTTCATGCTCTTTCGGAACACCGACAACAAACCGTTGCAGACCTTGAGACCAAAGCATCCGATCGCACGAAGTCCATTAGCGACAAGCAGTCTCGTGCAAAAGAAGACGCTGATCAAAAATATCCTCAAGCGCTCAGTGACTTAGAAACACACCTCGCTTCACAGCTGGAGAATATTTCACAACAAACGAATGAAAAGCTCAACGCTGCAAAACATCAGCGAGACTCCGATACAGAAAAGATGGTCAGCGAATGGAAAGAGGCTCGCACGAAGACCGCATCAATCTACAGCGAAGCTGACACGATTGATACTGCGTCATTCTTACCATGGGACAAGCTAGCGCAGCCTGATATAGCCCTTCCGCACGAAGCTCCTCCAGGCCTGCGGTTTGGTCACCTTGCCCTGTCGCTATCCAAGATTCCCGGAGGCATTTCTCCAGATCCTGCACTCAATAAATTCGGGCCAACCGACTGGACTCAGCCTGCAACCGTTCCTTTCCCAACACACGCATCCCTCCTCATAAAAACGCTAGCAGATCAACAGGAAACTGCGTCCGCCATGCTTCAGGCGCTGACACTTCGAGTTGCCACTGGCATTCCACCTGGCCAAAGTCGCTTTACGATTATTGACCCGCTCGGTCTCGGCAAGCAGTTCGCAGGTTTTATGCATCTTGCAGATCACGACGAGCTCCTTGTAACGAGTCGCATTTGGACAGAACCCCAACAAATTGATGAACGGCTGAGTGACCTCACTGAACAGATGGAGGTTGTTATTCAGAAGTATCTCCGCAATGAGTATGAATCCATTGGGGACTACAATGCAGAGGCTGAGGTTCCAGAGCCATATCGCTTTGTTGTTGTTGCCAACTTCCCCGCTAACTTTAATGAGACAAGTGCACGGCGACTCATGAGTATTGCAGCAAGTGGTGCTCGCTGCGGCGTGTATGTCATCGTTTCTGTCGATACAAAGCAAATCATGCCATCGGGCTTTAGCCTTGAGGCCTTTGAAAAACTCACCACAACGCTGACCCTGAAGGATGGACAGTTCACATGGGATGATCAAGAGTTTTCTCAGTGGCCCTTATCTGTCGAAGAGGCGCCACCAGATGCCATTTTTACAGATATCATCCAGCGTGTTGGCAAAGAAGCCAAGGCAGCCAAAAGGGTTGAAGTGCCGTTTGATCGCGTTGCTCCTCCCGAAGATGCATGGTGGGAAGGGAGCACTGCAACCGAAGTGCTTGCTCCTCTCGGACCTGCAGGTGCAAAAAAACTTCAGTTTCTGAAACTCGGCAAAGGGACGAGCCAGCACGCGTTGATCGCGGGAAAAACTGGATCAGGAAAATCGACTCTCATGCACGCCATGATCACCAGCCTCGCCCTTCAGTATAGCCCAAATGAGATACAGTTTTATCTGATTGACTTTAAGAAAGGCGTCGAGTTCAAACTGTATGACCACTATGCGCTGCCTCATGCGCGTGTCATTGCCATTGAAAGTGAACGTGAATTCGGCCTGTCAGTACTGGAGCAACTTGATAAAGAATTGAAACGACGAGGGGATCTTTTCCGAGAGCTTTCTGTCCAGAACGTCGATGGCTTTCGAAAAACGGACCATCCCGACCCAATGCCTCGAATTCTTCTCGTGATTGATGAGTTTCAGGAAATCTTTGTTGAGGATGATAAGATAGCCCAGGATGCATCACTCATTCTGGACAGGCTTGTTCGTCAAGGCCGAGCCTTTGGGATGC
>JBDOMS010000064.1:0-3491 GCA_039831735.1 Pirellulales bacterium | reverse complement strand
GCCCCCACACAATCAATGGTGACCGTATGCCCCCTTCATACAACGTCGTTTTAGCTCCTCGAAACGGTCCTGCTGAACCAGCCCCAGGCTCCGGACCATTATCAGAACATATAACTATGAGCGTATTGTTTCGAAGTGTTTTATTCGTTCGTATGTACTCAAATATTTTCGAAAATTGTTTATCCATCGACTCCAGAACGGACAGATACTGCCCTCGCTTTGTTTCTTTCCACATCTCAACTGGTGGCCAGTACGGACTGTGCACGTCATCGGGCCAGAGGTTGATGTAGAAAGGTCTATTCTGAGAAGACGCCTCTTCGATAAATGCGAGCGCTGCAGATGCGAAGCCTGCTGTTATTTTTGAACGCTGCATCCATGTCACAGGACTTCCAAGCCGCTCTGCATCCTGCCAGATTCTTCCGATTTTCCCGCCTGGTGTTTCTGTCAGTGGGAGTAACTTTGCGCCCATTCCTTCAAAATTCGTAAGGGACGCATCAAATCCGTATGTTGCTATGTTCGGTGCATCATCAACATCTCGCTGTCCACCCATATGCCATTTTCCAAAGTGCCCCGTTTGATAACCTGCATCATGGAGTAATCGTGGAAGCGTCGGTGCACTTGGATCAAGCCATTGAGCGATCCCTCGCCTCTTATTCGTATCTCGATTAGCAAGATAAGAATTGATGCGCCATCGTTGGGGATACTGACCCGTTGTGAGAGCAACTCTTGAAGGCGAGCAAATTGGAGAATTCACATAAAACTGGAGAAAGCGAATGCCCTCAGATGCCAATTGATCCACTGCTGGGGTCATTGCATCTGTGTTCCCAAAACATGAGAAGTCTCCCCACCCCATATCATCAATAAATACCATGACAATATTTGGTGATGCTGCAGATACAGTGCGACTATGACTGGCTGAAAAACATATCCCAAGCAACACGAAGACCATAAAGCACTTGGCATAACGCATGAATGACCGCATGAGAGTTCCTTTCAGGACCATTTTCTTTTCCCACAGCAAGACATTGAGAGTCTAACTGAGAAATCAAAAGCATTCGATGAGTTATCAAGAAATAGGACGTACAGTCAGGCGTTTGCAAAATACGCATCCGGGAGATGCGATTGACTCATCATGCCAAGAGTTCCTTGATTGGGTTAACATGCTCAACACCAACCAGTTTCTGATCAAGTCCACCAAAAAAATAACTGAGCCTATTCGGATCAAGCCCAAGGAGATGAAGCACTGTGGCATGAAGACTTCTCACATGAAAACCTGGCTTCTCACCATTGCCATGGCTTGGACCAGGTGCGATCGCTGCTGAACCAATCTCGTCCGTCTCGCCAATGCTGACACCGCCCTTGATGCCCCCCCCAGCCATCCACATTGTAAAACCGAATGAATTATGGTCACGGCCAGTTCCCTTAGCGTACTCCGCCGTCGGCTGACGTCCGAACTCACCGCCCCAGATAACAAGCGTCTCATCCAGCAGCCCTGACCGCTTGAGATCAGCCAATAGACCGGCAATCGGCAGATCTGTATTCCCAGCATGAAATTCATGATTCTTCACAAGATCACCATGTGCATCCCAATTATCATCATTGTGAGCTCCACCGGAGTAGACCTGTATAAACCGTACTCCTCGTTCAACAAGACGACGCGACAAAAGACACTGCCTTCCGAAGTGGGCAGTTCTATCCTGATCAAGTCCGTAGAGTTTTTTTGTTTCTTCTGTTTCCTGAGATAAATCTACTGCCTCTGGGGCATGTTCCTGCATACGCCAGGCAAGCTCATATGAAGCGATTCTCGCTGCAAGTTCAGAATTATCACTTCGACTCATAAAATGAGATTCATTCGATTCGCGAAGAGAATCAAGTAGCATGCGCTGGGCAGCCAACGGCATATCATCGGGCGGAGCAAGATTGAGAATTGGATCTCCTTGGCTTCTCAGGAGTGTCGCCTGATACGTTGCTGGCATATAACCACTCGACCAATTCTTTGCACCTGAAATCGGACCGCCTTTCTTATCAAGCATCACCACAAAACCCGGTAGATTTTCATTCACACTACCGAGTCCATAATTCACCCACGAACCAAGGCACGGCGCGCCTGATTGAATCTTTCCAGAATTCATCTGAAGCATTGCTGAACCATGAATGGGTGAGTCTGCTGTCATCGAGTGGATAAACGCAATGTCATCAACATGCTGGCCTACATGAGGAAACAGATCACTCACCCATTTTCCACACTGACCATACTGCTTAAACTTCCATTTTGGCCCCACGGCTCGGCTTTCACTCCGCTCACCGCCGCGGCCCTTTGTTTTTACTTTTATTGTTTTCCCATCAAGCGGGTAGAGTGCTGGCTTGTAGTCAAATGTGTCGACGTGACTTGGGCCACCGTACATAAAAAGGAAAATGACACTTTTTGCTTTTGGTGCAAACATTGGCGGCTTTGCCGCAAGAGGATTCTTAAATGCAGTGACCCCATCTGCTGCCTTCGTCTGCTGGCCAAAAAATCCATTGTCGAGCATTCCGGAAAGCGCCAAGCCAGTAAAGGAAGCTCCTGCCTCCCAAAAGAATTCCCGGCGAGTACGACGACAGAAAGAACCTGTGTGTTGTTCATGAAATGTTGACATACTTCACTCCACGCTGTGTGATTGCCTTAGTCGAGATAGATAAACTCATTTAAATTAAGAAGATACAGACAATATAATTCGAGTGCTCGGCCTGGGCTGATGCCCTCCTCCGCCTCCAACGTATCGATCAGCGCAAGACCACGAGACACTTCACCCTCTTGAGGCTCACGCACCAACGCTATCTGAATGGCTCTGCGAACACTTGACCGAACATCGGACGCATCTGGACCGCCGGCCTCATTGAGGACTCTCTCGGCAAAGACTTTCGCCTGATTCTGAACAAACTGACTATTCATCATGCCAAGAGCCTGCGTTGGCTGAGTTGTCACAAAACGAACCGGACACGACGTATCTGTATCAGCCAGATCGAAATCCGTAAGCACAGGCGTGAGCAGTGAACGTTTTACATGGATATAGACACTCCGACGAGCCTGTTCTTCCGGAGAAGAACTCCCCCATCCTTTCCCTGGTTTCGACTGCGTTGCAAGAACATCCGGTGGAATAGCAGGGTACATACCAGGACCGAACATCTTTGTATTAAATGCACCACTGGCAACATGAATGGAGTCCCGCACCTCCTCCGCAGAAAGACGCCGCATATCAAAATGCCAACACGTATCGTTGAGGGGGTCAACGGTCATTGCTTTTGGAACGGTAGCAGACGATGCCCGATATGCCTGAGACATCAATATTTTTTTGTGTAACGACTTGAGACTCCAACCACTCGACACGAGTTCTGCTGCCAACCAGTCAAGTAACGCAGGATGGGTTGGAGGATCTCCAGCAAAGCCAAAATTACTTGTACTCCGAACGATTCCCCGGCCGAAATAGTACTGCCATACACGATTCGCGATA
>JBDOMS010000606.1:0-15662 GCA_039831735.1 Pirellulales bacterium | reverse complement strand
AGCCCAGCAGAGTAAATTTCAGGATTGCCTATCTGTTGAAAGTCAGGCAATTTCAAGATAGTTGAGACTTGGGAGAAAGATTCAATGATAGGTACCTGGACTCGATGGGTGGCTCCAATAGCCCACGGAGAGCCGAAAAGAGAAAAAAGGTAGTCAGCCAGAAATCCAAAAAGGACAACGGCAAGAGGAGCCGGGATGCCACTTGATCGAAGTGGTTTCCAGCGAAGCCATATGTAGATGAGACCAAGCGATATGATTCCAACAGTCATCGCGCCAACATGCAGGTCTCCTGCAATACGAATGATTTCAGAAAAGGTGTTTTCTTTATCAGGCTGAAAAAAAGACATTTCACCCTCGTAGTCAGTGTCATGACCAAAAAGGTGGGGGATTTGTTTGAGAATGAGGATGATGCCGATTGCCGATAGAAGCCCACGAACAACACTCGTTGGGACAAATGACTTGATAAAGCCACCTCGCATCAGTCCCATAAGAATTTGAATAACACCTGCGATGATGACAGCAAGCAAAAGGGATTCGAAGGAACCCAGTGCTGCAATTTCCATAGCAACGACAGTTGTGAGGCCTGCTGCAGGGCCGGAGATCATGACCTGCGTGCCACTAATAGAGCCAACAAGTAGGCCTGCAACAATGCCGGTAATTAACCCCGTGACAGGTTCAGCTCCTGATGCCATTGCAATCCCAAGGCAAAGTGGAACTGCTACGAGGAATGTGACAGTTCCTGCTAATAAGTCAGACAAGAGGTGCTGTCGGCTAAATATGGTAGTAGGAATATTCATTGCGGTTTCAGCAAGGAGTTGAGAGTAAAATAAGTTTAGTTAGGGTGAGCCAGAACATAGAATGCGGATTGTGGAACATGGAAGTTATGTATTGTCGCATCAAGCGGTGGGTTTGTGCGATGCAAAATTCTAGGCGGTTTCGGGATTTGAAGAATGCTTGTTCTTCGAACTCAAGGAGAGAGATTGTTTCAGGGTGACATATGATGCAGGTCCATTAAGAAAGAATTACTTTGGAAATCACCTTCCATTTTTATACGCTGAAAGAACGTAAGAAATAGATTAGAATGGGTTATTTGTGAAAGACAGTCAGTGGTTGATGCACGAATTATCAACGCCTTAGGATTATAAAAAATAATCATTAGATATGTGTTCGTGTACTGCAGTTTTGAAAAGATCTAACGTGCAAGCAAACATTGCGTATCAGGATTTTTCATGAGGTTTCAATGAGCTTGAGAACGTATGCATTTGTTCTGTGCGTGCTGTTCCTCCGCTGGGCCAGTGCTCAAGACATCACTTGGGAAAGTATAAACGTACCCGGTGCATGGGAAAAAAGTGGCATTTCAGAGGCAGAAGGTTACGACGGTCATGCTTGGTATCGTACATGGGTGCTACCCGATAAAGACTGCTTTAAGTCCCATGAGCGAAATCTGTATCAGGAGTCAGTAGGGATTACTGTTCGAGGGCTGGCTGATTCTCACGAAGTGTTTGTCAATGGTCGAAAGATAGGCATTGGCGGAAAGATGCCTCCAGTGTTCGAGTCCGGGCGTGAACTCAACCTTAGGCACAAAATCCCTCCCAAAGTACTTCTACCCGAAGCGTGGAATGAAATTGTCTTTCATGTTTTTAATAACTCTGATGAAGGAGGTTTTACATCAGAGCCTCCTGTCATCACCACGTACTCTCGAGAATGTCAGATGGCCGGGGCATGGCAGATTTATTTTGGTGCAGATCCACCACAGTTTATTGGCATACGCACCGAAAAACCGTTTGAGAGTGCATTTAGCGATTTTCAGCAGGCGACTACTGGTCTTGAAGAAGCAGTCGTGTTGAATCCTGGGCCTCGTTTATCTCCAGATAAGGCAGCAACAAAACTCAAGACAGTCAATGATCTTGTTTGTGAACTGCTCGTTCATGAGCCTCTCGTTGCTCAGCCTACCCACTTTAGTTTCGATGCTCGTGGGCGGTTGTGGGTCGCAAATTATCGGCAGTATCCATATCCAGCGGGCGTCAAGGTTCTAAGTCGTGACCAATACTATCGGAGCATCTTTGATAAAGTGCCCCCTGCACCTCCCAACCACGACATTGGTCGTGATTCAGTAACCATCCACGAGGACCGGAATGGGGATGGTTATTTTGATCACCATAAGGAGTTTGTGAGTGGTCTCAATATGGTCACATCTGCGCTGCGTGGACATGAGGGAGTGTGGGTGCTTAATCCGCCATATCTCCTTTTTTATCCGGATGTAGACGGAGATGATATTCCTGATTCATCACCAATCGTTCATCTCAGTGGATTTGGTCTTGAGGATACGCATTCAACGGCTAATTCACTTACATGGGGTCCAGATGGATGGTTGTACGGTGGCCAAGGGAGTACAACAACAAGTAAGGTGAAACGCCCCGGTCTCGACTCGTTGTCAAAGCCCGTATCAGCAGAGGGAGCGATGGTATGGCGTTATCATCCACAAACCCGTCACTATGAGATCTTTGCTACTGGAGGCGGTAATCTTTGGGGGCTTGAATTTGATTCTCACGGGAGACTTTTTTCTGGTACCAATGCTGGTGGTTCGCGTGGGTACCATTATGTTCAAGGAGGCATTCACGGAAAAGCATCATCAAACCGAGCGAAATATGGGCCTTCAAGACATCCATTTTCTTTCGGTGAACTGATGGCGATGCCCAGTACGAATCCGATTCCACGTTTCTCTCACATTGCAGCAGTGGTGGAAGGTACCGCCTTGCCCTCGATCTACTCAGGCGACTTGTTTTGTATTGATCCCTTGCATAGCAAGGTGATCGATGCGCGAAGGCTCCCTGTAGGAAGCTCATTCAAGACGACTGACCGTGGTGACGTTCTGACATCTGAGGATGAGGCATTTCGGCCAGTTTTTATTTCAAATGCTCCTGATGGCAGCCTTTTTCTTGCAGATTTTTATGACTTCTATATTGCACATGGCCAGCACTATCAAAGTCAAATTGATAATACCACTGGCCGTATTTATCGCTTGCGGGGTAAAGAGACGTCGCTTGAAGATGATGTAAAGCTGCATGTCAAGCCAAACACCGAACTCGTAGGCCTGCTTTCTCATCCGAATAAGTGGCATCGTCAAATGGCAGTAAGATTGCTCGGGGAGCGAAAAGCTTTAGATGTCGTTCCACGATTGCAATCAATAATCAAGCACGAGGAAGGTCAGGCTGCGCTGAATGCGTTGTGGGCTCTCCATCAGATTACTGGCCTCGATGAATCAGTTTCTCAACTAGCCCTTGGTCATTCTTTTGGTCCAGTGCGCGAGTGGACGATACGACTTCACGGAGATGTTGGGCAAGTGCCTGCATCACTTGTTGAAACATTTGAGATTCTTGCACAGGAAGATGAGAATCTGCATGTTCTTTCGCAACTTGCTTGCACTGCTAGGCGTCTGCCTACGCGGCAATCGTTACGGCTTGTTGAATCACTATTGCGCCGTGGGCCTGACGTTGCTCGGGATCCGTACCTGCCTTTATTGATTTGGTGGGCCTTGGAAGAGTGTGTTCATAACGATGCGCAAAAAGTTTTGAGGTTGTTTCAAGATAAAGAAATCTGGGACAAGCCCATCGTTCGTAACACCATATTGTCACGAATAATGCGACGATGGGCTGCAAGTGGAAAACATTCAGATTTAGTCATGTGTGCGGCCTTGCTTGAGCAAGCCCCTTCCAAGGAGCATGCCAAGCATTTGCTGGCGGGGTTTTCTGATGCCTATGAAGGGCGGGCAATGGCACACCTGCCTGATGAATTGCTGGCCGCTATGTCGCGATTTGGAGATGCCCCTCTTCTCGTTCGTCTAAAACAAGGTCAGAAGGAAGCCTATGAACAGTCCATAAGAGCACTCAAAGATCCATCGATTGACCTAACCACGCGTCTCTCACTTGTCCGAGCTCTTGGTGAACTGAAGGTCGAGCAGGCAATCCCCGTGCTCTTTGAGTTGGCCTCATCAGATGAGGCAAGTACAGCAAAAGCTGCTTTTTCAGCGCTGGCCACGTTTGACAATGAATCGATCGCAGCAAAAACCGTTGTGATTCTGCCTCGTTTAGATGAAAGCGTTCGAAGCAGCGCCCTTATGCTCATGACTGAGCGAGTAGAAGCTATTCAGATGCTCCTCTCAGCAATAGAAGAAAAAGATATAGCACTATCTCTCATCCCCGATGAAATTATTTCCCTCCTGCGGCAGTATCAGAATGAGGATGTGCGTGCTCACGTTGATAAGATATTTCCCCGATCTCAACGAGATTTGAAGCACAACGCACAGGACGAAGTGGAACGGTTGAAAAAGATCATCATGATCGGGGGAGGAAATGCGTACCAAGGTGAAGTGATTTTTGGAAAAAAATGCTCTGCATGCCACACCTTGTTTTTTAAGGGAGGACGCGTTGGTCCAGATCTTACGTTGTATCAACGTGACAACCTATCAACGATGCTTAACAGTATCGTGCATCCCAGTGCGGAGATACGAGAAGGCTATGAATACCAAATGGTGATGACTCATGATGGCCGTAGCGTTGGAGGATTCATCATTGAGCACGGAATACAAAACGTTGTTGTACGCGGACTTGATGGTGAAAACCTCGTTCTTGCACAGAATACTATCGAAGAAATACTCCCTGTTGGTCGAAGCCTTATGCCAGACGGTCTCATGGATGATCTCAGTGATAAACAAATCTGCGATCTGTTTGCTTTTCTTCAGCGTTCACAACCTATCACGCAATAATCTTCCTGGCAGCGTTACACGACGGGATTGGAGTCGTCGTGGTCATTAGAGCCAGTGAGGCTCCCAGCCGTGACGATATTCTTTCGAAAGCAATGCTTCTGCGTGTGGGCTTCCTGTAATTTTCATCGCATTTGGGTCCCATGTGAGCCGTGTGTTATTGCATCGTATAGCAACAGTGCCCAATAAAACTGTTTCTGTCAAAGGTCCAGCGTAGTCAAAATGTGATGTTGTGGTGTCAGTCCCACGGCAAGCGTCGACCCACGACGTGTAGTGGTTTCGTTCGGGGAGTGGTTCAATCGGACATTCGATTATTTCAGAGGGCGTGAGTATGCCTGGCATTCCAACGTGAGGAAGAAGAAGGGCTGCTTTTTCACCAATCATTATTGAACCTGCCTGAGGGAGTTGCACGGAGTTTTTCAATCCCAGTTCTAAAAGGTCAGGCTTATGCCCCTTGCCATCATGCCAAACAACTGGAATGGAATCGGATGTTGTTCTTCGGGTTGGTGGAAACTCATATCGCACAGTACACCTTGGCCCCCAGACCTCATTATTAAGCATGGGCGACGTGGCCTGAATCGTGATCGGTGCTGAGAGTTCAAGAGACATGAAAACGGGATCAAGAATATGGCAACCAAAGTCACCTAATTGTCCATTTGAAAAGTCCTGCCATGCCCTCCACGAAAATGGATGATACACGTCAGGGGCATACAGGCGGTCTGGTGCGACTCCAAGCCATTGATCCCAATGAACGCCAGAAGGAATCGTAGTTGCTGGAGGTGGTGCATTGGTTTTCAGCCATCGCATATCGCCGCTTTGCCATGCATGTACCTCACTCACCTTTCCTATATGTCCATCGTGTACAAGCTTCACTGCAGTTTGGTAAGCCGTGTGTGATTGAATTTGATTGCCCATTTGCGTAATAACGCCAGATGCTTTGGCGACCTTTTGCATCTGTCTGGCCTCAAAAACAGTATGCGTCAGTGGCTTCTGGCATTGCACATGCTTGCCAAGTTTCATTGCTGGAAGTGCGATCGGAGCATGCATATGGTCAGGCGTTGAGATAATACAAGCATCGAACGATTGGGAGTGGTCAAGGAGTCGTCGCCAGTCATTAAACGTTGTCGCGTGCGGATAGAGTTGTGCCGCTCGACCGAGGTGTTTAGTGTTTTCGTCGATATCGCAAAGGGCGACGATTTCTGCATGCGGACTTGCCGCGGTATTTTGAAGATCAGAAAATCCTTTCCCACCAACGCCTATGGCAGCAATACGAAGGCGACTGTTTGCACCAAAAACTTTCGACCAGGCTGTAGCGCTGAGAGCGGTGCTGGTTGAGGTGATAAATGATCGTCGAGTGAAGTTGTTTTTCAGCATGTGTGACACCTTTTGCCAGTAACGTTCTGAAGTAGGCAACCTGCTTAGAATGAAGAAATCACTCCCGCAATTAGAGCATTGTGAAAGGTGATACACAAAAATTGATTTTTCAAGAGTTGTCTGAAGTTAGTATAAAAGTGGGCCACAAAAATCACAGGATATGTTAGAAATTCTCTTAGTTTGCATTATCCAACGCGATTACCAATACGTATCATTTGCAGCTGCAGGGAAGGATTCTGTGTGTTCCATCGACAATGATGGTGTGCTACAGAATACATCTGTGAGGAACATGGGGACGACATTTCTATGCGTCAAAAAAATTTTGCAGGTTGGAATGTCATCTCATATGTGTGTGTCTCCACCGCGATGGTGTTTACGAATTCTGTTGTGCAATCCTCTGAATTTTTTGTTGAAGAAGTAAAAACCATCTCGTGTACGCCCTTCTATCATGGATGGTCAACTTTAACACGCTCAAATTCAGGAGAGTTGCTCCTAGTGTTCTCAGGAGGCCGTGAGGCTCATATTTGTCCTTTTGGACGAGTTGAAATGATGCGGTCATCTGATAACGGCCACCATTGGTCTTGGCCGCAAGTTTTGCTTGATGGACCAATTGATGACAGGGATGCGGGAGTGTGTGTGACCGAAACAGGAACGATTCTTGTCACAACATTCAGTTCGTTAGCCTATGAAGGTATTCTCGAGAAGGCTGCTCGTTTGCCGCAGGAAACACAAGAAGCATGGCCCTCGTCAAAGCTTTTTTCATGGAATGCCGTTCATGCAAGAATTAGTGATGAACGTCGTACAAAAGAGTTGGGAGTATGGATGATTCGATCTGAAAATGGAGGAACGGACTGGTCTGGACGTTACCGTGTTCCAGTGAACAGCCCGCATGGCCCAGTTTGTCTTTCAGATGGCAGTTTGCTGTACGCGGGTGTTGCTCTTTGGAGTGAAGAACGTCGTGTTGGTGTTTGTAGGTCTACTGATGATGGTCAGTCCTGGCAGTGGCTGGCTGATATGCCCGTTCGGCCAGGTGATTCATCTCTCCACTACCACGAATTGCATGCAGTAGAGGCCAGCGATGGTCGTCTGGTTGTACAGCTCCGTAACCACAACGCCACGAACAAGAGTGAAACGTTACAAAGTGAATCAATTGATCGAGGTCATACCTGGAGTCAGCCCCATTCGATCGATGTATGGGGTCTTCCATCACACTTAGTTCGCTTGCGAGACGACCGCCTTTTAATGACGTATGGTCATCGTCGAAGTCCATTTGGAATACAAGCAAGGCTGAGCAATGACTGTGGGAAGACGTGGTCGGATCCAATGATTCTTTACGGTGATGGTGCGTCTGGAGATCTTGGCTACCCCTCCACGGTGCAACTTGATGGAAAAATGATGGTTACGGTCTGGTATGAACTTCCGCGAAAAAGTAGTCATGCGGTTCTTCGGCAGGCTCGATGGACATTGAGCCAGAAGGAGTAGGCGATGTTACGTGTCGAATGTGTTTTCTCGCAATCTTCCACAGCACGATACAGAGTAAAGGATGTCTTCGCAGTATTTCTGTTCTGGCTTCTCGTTACTGCCTCGGGGGTAGCTTTTTCTAATCAGCCACTATCTGTCGAGGATCTTGTAACCCAGGTGCGTCAATCCATTGTGACCATTCGCCATTCAGGACGAGGTAAGCAGGACAATGGGCTTGGAACTGGTTTTGTTGTTTCAGAAGATGGATTGATTGCAACCAATATGCATGTGATTGGAGAAGCTCGCCCAATAACTGTTGAGTTGCCTAACGGACAGACGCATGAAGTAATAACGATTCATGCATTTGATAAAGCTGCTGATCTGGCGGTAATCCGAATCGACTCAAAAACACTTGTGCCACTCCTGTTTGCGACACCGAAGCAACTCTCAGATGGCCAAGAAGTAGTAGCCGTAGGCAATCCTCATGGACTCGAAAGAAGTGTTGTGACTGGACGGTTATCTGCAACACGGCAAATAGACGGTATCGAAATGCTTCAAATTGCCATCCCAATTGAATCAGGTAATAGCGGTGGGCCTCTATTGGATAGATATGGGAACGTTCATGGCATACTCACGATGAAGTCTCTTGTGACACCAAATCTTGGATTTGCTGTGGCAGCAAAGTATCTCAGAGATCTTTTGGATGATCCCAATCCCGTCCTAATGAGTCAATGGCTTACAATTGGTGCGATTGACTCCAAGAAATGGAGTATTGTTGGAGGTGCTCGCTGGAGACAACGAGCTGGAGCCTTATTGGTAACTGGCCATGGAAATGGATTTGGTGGTCGCACGTTATGCCTGAACGTAAAACCAGATATTGAACCGCCATGTGAAATGGCAGTGCGTGTCAAACTTGATGATGAATCAGGGGCTGCTGGTCTTGCATTTGCTTCGGATGGCGGTGAGCGTCATTACGGATTCTATCCATCAGGAGGGAAACTCAGACTGACCCGTTTTGATGGCCCAGACGTGTTTTCTTGGAACGTACTCGAAGAGGTAGAGCATACGGCGTATCGGCTCGGGGAGTGGAATCACCTACGAGTGAAATTGACACAGAAAAACGTTGTCTGTTTTGTCAATGATGAAGAAGTGATTCGGAAGACCATTTCTATTGCGAAAGGCCGGGTGGGGCTTGTGAGTTTTCGTGGTACCGAAGCTGAGTTCAGGGGATTTGAGGCTGGCCGAGAAGTGTCTCGCATGCGACCACCCGAGCATATTACTGCGCGCGTTATGCGACTTTTTGAGGAATACTCCACGAGTGAATTCTCTCATGAAGTTGTTGCCCCGCTGGTCACAGAAGATCTTGCAGCGAAAGTCCTCATGCTTGAAGCAGCGAAACTTGACAGGAAAGCAGATTCACTTCGAACTCTGGCTGCAACTATTCAGCAGCAACAGATTCTTGAGCGACTCAGCAAAGTAACAAAAGACAACATAAATGTATTTGATGCGGCACTCATCATCGCACAACTCGATAACCCTGAACTCGATGGGGCGGCCTACACGCAGCAAATACTCCGGTTAGCAAGTGAGATTAAGGATAAAATTACAGATGATATGGTAGGGCAAGAACGGCTTGAAGTCCTTGATCGCACGCTATTTGAAGAGAAGGGTTTTCATGGGAGTCGAGGTGATTATTACAACCCTGCCAACAGCTATGTAAATGAGGTTTTGGATGATCGAGAAGGTATTCCGATCACATTATCAATCATATACATGGAACTTGCTCGCCAAATGAATGTGTCTGTTCAGGGGATAGGTTTTCCTGGTCACTTCCTTGTACAGTTTGTTGATCAATCGGGTGAAACGGAGTGGATCGATGTTTTTGATCGAGGGAAGCGCCTTCACCGAAAAGATCTCCAGCGATTAGTGAGAGAATCAGGTGAAAGTTGGAGTGAGGACTACCTCAAAGTCGCTCCTCCACGAGCAATCCTGAGTCGAGTGTTGAACAATCTTTTGGCAATCGCTAGTCGAGCTCAGCATTCTGAGCAGATGCTTGGCTATCTCAATGCATTGGTGACCATCAATGCAGATGAGACAACGTCTCGCACGCGTGTTTTGCGAATGGTTACTGCGCATCGTCTCAAACAGTTTAATCTTGCGTTAGCTGATGCCCGTTGGCTTGTTGAAAAAAGGCCTGATGATGTTGATCTTCAGGCTGTCGGTAAATTAATCCAAGTGATTGAATCTAAGGACTAACGCTACGCCTAACGGCCGATCTGATTCGTGGGATGATCAGGGCTATCCAAGTCTCATTTTTACGAGACAGATTTTCCTGCGTATGGTGTCATGACTGTCCAGTGGCTTTTAGCGAATATTTATTCCTCACGAGTGGTTTGTAACTGAAATCTCAGATCCAGGGGCACGAAGAGAAAATCCATATAGTCCAGATCATCATTCGGATGGGAATATCTTTTTTGGAACGATTTTCTTCTAACTTTTTTTGTAACGCATCAGTTCGATGGATGTTTTAAGAGTAGTTCTTTTTTGCTGCTGTCTGCTGCAAAATGCAATTCATGGGCCTGAAAGAATGGATGATCCTACGTAATACAGACTTGCCGGAAAGGTCTCTGTCTTTTTCTCTGCTTTGGCATGGCAGATGCACATCATTCGTTTCGCGTGGAGCGATAAGACTAAGGCACCCCTAACAACGAGAGAACATCATGGCTTCCGTCGACTGTCCACATGAATGTGACTTTGAATTTGAAGACATTCGTAATGATGGCAGTGAGTCAACGCGCCGAGGATCTTCAAAAAAGAATTTTCACCGCATTGCGCATGTTCGACAACGTCAACAAGTAAGTCTTCGCAATGTTTCCCGAAGACTTGGCTTGCCATTGGCTGAAGTGCGTCGTCAGGAGCAAGCGGATTGTGATCTTTGTCTGTCGCAACTGCTCAAGTGGCAGCAGGTTCTGGGGGTGCCGGTTGCTGAACTCTTGGTGGAGGCAGAGGGACAATTAGCCGGTCCTGTCTTGGAGCGATCTAGGATGATAAAACTCATGAAGACAGCAGCTGCTATTCGTGATCGGGCGCGTGGAACGGCCGTTGGAAGGCTTGTTGCAATGTTGATTGCCCAACTTGTGGAACTCATGCCTGAGGTCAAAGGTGTGACGCCTTGGCCTGAGTCGGGACAGCAGAGACGACTTGACGAACTGGGGCGGACAGCCCAATTTCCTATTCCGGAGGAGCTTTTTCGCCCTTAAAATGCTTGTTTGGTGATTATTTCCTCGTTGTCGCACGTGTTCCAAGCATCTGTGAATTGCTGCCACCGTTGTCTGGGCACTCTGAAAGTGGTAACCTCCTCCTAGTTCGACAGACCTCGTCTGCACCCTCCGGTCCGATCGGGAGTTGCGGTTCGTGCGATCGGCGATGGTCGATGAGTCGATTTGTTTTGTTTTGCTCCCGGGAATTGAGGTTGCGTTGTTATGGCTCGGAAGATTTACGTGGGGAACCTCCCATGGTCAACCACGAATGCTGATCTTGAGGCGATGTTTTCTCCGCATGGAGCGGTGCGGAGTGCTGAAGTCATTTCTGATCGGGAGACTGGACGTTCCCGTGGCTTTGGTTTTGTAGAAATGGAAACAGACGAAGGTATGCAGGCAGCTGTGTCTGCATTAAATGGCCATGAGGTCAACGGTCGTCCACTTACAGTGAATGAGGCTCGTGAGAGAACGCCTCGCTCTGGTGGCGGCGGTGGTCGTGGTGGATACGGCGGTGGCGGTGGCGGCCGTGGTGGATACGGCGGCGGCGGCGGTGGCCGTGGTGGATACGGTGGTGGCGGAGATCGCTACTAGTTTTTCCTCATCAAAACATTTGTCACGGGGGCCGTTGGCTGTTGCTAAAGGCCCCCGTGCACATTATTGGAGCCCCTTGCATTCACTGAAAAATTTATCATTCTATTATTGTGAGTTTGTTTGAACGCACTAGTGAGAAAAGAAGTCTATGAGCCCTCCTCCATCAAAATTTGCAAAGTCAAGTCGTAAAAAAGCGAAGCCGCGTGCAAAAGTAAAGCGAAGAGATCCTGTGTACATTGATGGAGTTCGTCCAAGGCCAATGTGGGTTGACTACAAAGATCTCGACTTGTTGGGCAAGCTAGTGAACCGACAGGCAAAAATTATCGGTAGGCGAAAAAATGGGTGTACTGCTGTTTCTCAACATGCGATCACCACGGCGATCAAGCGGGCCCGCTTCATGGCGTTACTCCCCTACGTTGGAGAGTAATTGCCACCTGTCTCATCAGGTGTTTTCAGTGTGACCAATTCTGCCCCTCAGTCACAGAATACCGGGGGGCCGCTCCTTACGAAGCGGCTTGTCGAGTTTCGTGATACCGATGCTGCTGGCATCGTTCATTTTTCTGCATTCTTTTTTTGGATGGAGTCGGTTGAGCATGAACTTCTGCGAACGGCAGGAGTGTCGGTCGTTGATCGACTTTCAAGTGGTGTTGATGCAAGTTGGCCTCGGGTTTCCGTTTCATGTGATTACAAATCGGCTATTCATTTTGGGGAAGAGGTAACAATTGCCGTTGTAGTAAAAAGTATCGGTCGAACAAGCATTACGTATGCTTTTCGTTTCAAGCGAGATGAACAATTGATTGCAGAGGGTCAAGTCGTCACCGTGCGTTGTTTGATGCATCCTGATAAGAAACCCGAGGCAATTCTCATCCCAGAAGATATCATTGCCCGCCTTGAGCCATTTTGTGAATGATTGACATGAGGCTACTGTGCTGGAAGTAGATGGTTTATCGAAAGACTATGTGTCATCCGCTGGTCACGTACGTGTTCTAGAGGACGTGAGTTTTCTGTTAGAGTCTGGGCAGCGAATGGTTGTCATGGGCCCAAGTGGATCAGGGAAAAGCACACTGCTCTCAATTCTTGGAGTTTTAGAAGATCCAACAAAGGGTCATGTTTCTCTTGATGGTGTCGATCCATTTGATGCAGGTCCTGCCCGTCGAGCAGCTTACCGCAACAAGCAGATTGGTTTTGTTTTTCAAGACCATCATTTGATGGCTGGCTGCTCAGCCATTGACAATGTTGTTTTACCAGCATTAGCGACCGGTGTTGTAACACAACACATTGAAACACGAGGACATGAATTACTTGAGCGAGTAGGTCTTTCAAATCGAATCGCTCATACTCCAGCACAGCTGTCGGGGGGTGAACGTCAGCGAGTGGCGGTTGCACGCGCGCTCATCAATTCGCCACGACTGATTCTTGCAGATGAGCCGACGGGTCAACTTGATGCGTCAACGGCTGCATCAATAGCGGATCTTCTTGTTGAGTTGGCAGACGAAACAGGTGCATTGCTTATGGCTGTCACCCATTCGCAATCAATTGCCAACCGACTTGGACGCGGTGATGAAAGTACGGTTTGCCAGCTTGTGAATGGTCGTCTTGAACCTCCGATGCGAGAGCCGGTATTTCCATGAAGAAGCATGCGCGTGCTGTACGCTCAGTTTTGGGATTGGCGTGGCGATTTTCGTATGCATGGTGGCCACATGTTTTTGCACTTGCAGTATCTAGTGGTATCGTTGTTGCGACCATTGCGGGAGCACTTGGTGTTGGTGATGCTATGCAAAGGGGGCTTCTTGAAATAGCTCTTTCAAGGCTTGGCGATATTGATACTGCCGTGGTAGCAAGCCGGCCTTTTCGCAATCGGTTGGCACGTGAGCTTGCCGAATGCGTTGAAGCTGAAGCTGTTGTGCCGGCAATGATTATGGAAGTGTCTGTTGAGGCACCTGCTACAGAGCAGCGGAGTCGAGCGATCTCTCGAGCAACGCTTCTTGCGAGCGATCAGCTTTCCTCCCTTGGGTTTGGTTATTCACCAAGACTCACTTCGAACGCAGTGTCTATCAATTCTTCATTGTCAGAAATGCTTGGCATTAAGTCTGGAGAGCCTGTGATCCTTCGAATGGTCGATCGTTCAGCGATTCCGGGAGATAGTTCGCTTGGGCGACGTACTCTTGCGACAAAAAGTCGAAGGCTCCGTGTGCAAACAATTTTACCGAAAAAAAGTTTAGGAGATTTTTCCATTCATCCAACGCAAGTCACTGGTGGGCTGGTTGTGGCATCATTGGCTGAAGTCCAGTCTCTTCTGAGAAAGAATAATATTACCAATGTGATGTTTTGTACTGCAAACAAAACCGAACGGGAGTATGCTTTGGGGAACGATAGTGTATTCCAGCAGGTCAAGAAATGCTTGACTCCAAAACTATCAGACTATGGTCTTTCACTCGTGCGTGCTTCAAATGGTGCGAATGGGCCGACCACAATCCGCCTGGTGAGCGAACAACTCCTGTTAGATCGAGACGTTGATCAGGTTGCCGAGAAGCTATTGAGACCGCTTGGGGGCCAACGATCGTTTGTTTTTCTCGCAAATGTTTTGAGCCCAAAGAATTCGAAGTCAATGATCCCGTACTCGACCGTAGTAGGAATCAATACGGTTGTTCATCCAGTGGGCAGTCTCGTAGGAGACGGTGGTGAGCCGTTGGAGCTGCCGAGTGATGGTGAAATCGTTATCGATCGCTGGATGGCTGATGATCTGGCTGCCCAAGGAACGCCTGTTGGTACTGGTGATATCATCGAAGTCACCACATTCCGTCCTGAGACGCTCCATGGTCGAGTTGAGGAACAAGTCACAACTCTTCGAATCACTGGTATTGCCGCCATGCAGGGAGCTGCCGTCGCAAGGGAAATCGTCCCCGAGGTTGACGGTATTACGGATGAGAAATCAATAGCGGATTGGGATCCTCCCTTCCCTTTCGATGAGAGTCTCGTTCGAGCTACACCACCGAATGATCAAGATGAGCAATACTGGAAAGAGTTTGGTGCGAGTCCAAAAGCTTTTGTATCGTTAGGAACCGCACGTGAGATTGCAGCAAGTCGCTTCGGAGAAACGACAGCTTGGCATCTGCCAGCCGATCAACCTGTAGACTTAGAAAAGTTGGAGAACGCTTTCGCTCAATCACTTGCTGAAAAAAAGCCAGGATTTCAGGTTGTCCCTCTGGCTCGCAGGGCGGTCGCTGCCGCCCGTGGTTCGACCCCCTTCGGTGGGCTTTTCATCGGTCTTTCATCGGTTGTTGTTATTGCAGGTCTTGTTTTGGAGTGGCTTCTTTTTGGCCTTATCGTGAAGGCCCATTACCGGGATGCGGGTGTGCTGCTGGCCTTGGGTTGGCCTGAGCCTCGACTGTCACGTCTGCTTCTCTATGTTGGGGGCATTGCCATTTTGGGAGGCGTGCTGCTCGGTACACTCGTGGCACCGATTTGGTCAATAACCCTAATCGAGTGGCTTGGTCGTTCTTGGAATGCAGCAGTCGCAGCAGGTTCGCAGCAGATTTTTTTTGCCGCCTATCCTCGCCTCAGCGCAATGTGGCCAGGAATAGTATGTGCAGCTGCGATATCCTTTGCAGCGATATGGTGGGCGGCACATCGCGCCTCAGGAGTGGTTCCCTTGCGGTTACTGCGAGACGGTGACACGCGTCCGTGGCTGAGTAGGACTTTTCGGTATCGTGTGATTCGTTCGATTGGTGAGTTAGCCTGTCGTAGCATCTACTTCAGGCGTTCTCGTTCATTTGCAGTCATTTTTATCGTCGCGTTAGCGGAGTTTCTCATTGTTGTTGTGTCAGCATTTTCGCTGAAGCTTTCAGATCAACCCGATGACCGGCAATCTCCAACCGGGGGATGGACATATGTCGCATCATTTGGTGAACCAAACGGTATTAGTACAGGGAATCCGGATGCGTTGGCCTCACTTGGTCTGTCTACAGAAGAGCAGATCGTGCTTGATGCTTGTGTGATCGAACGCATTCGATCGAACGGTGGAGACGATGCGAGTTGTACAAATCTCTATGCTACAACACGCCCGCGAGTACTTGGGGTGAGCCCAACGTTTATAAAAAGAGGAGGTTTCCGGTTTGTGTCACATGCTTCTCTAAGTCCCGGAACCACAAGCCCTTGGGCATTACTCAATGCGGAGGTAGAGCAAGGAGAGTGCATCCCTGTGGTCTTGGATC
>JBDOMS010000359.1:0-3503 GCA_039831735.1 Pirellulales bacterium | reverse complement strand
AAATGTGACCCGGCCAGCGAGCCACAAAAGGTATTCGCAGGCCACCTTCGTATAAATTTCCCTTCTTGCCTCGGTACTCAACACCAGTGTCCGGATTTTTATTGGCCAAATGGATGCCACGCGGGTGTGACTTGGATGAAAAATAGTCAGCTCCACCATTATCACCACTAAAAAAAACTAACGTGTTGTCATCAATGTTGAGCTTTTTCAGAAGTTGTAGGATTTCACCAACCTGTCGATCGATCATGGTGACCATCGCTGCATATTTTTGTGCCTGTAGAGGCCACGGTTTGTCTTTGTATAAAGACCAAGCGGGATCATCATCTGGAATATCAAAAATTCCATGTGGTGGCGTATAGGGAAGGTACGCGAAGAATGGCTCTGTCGCATGGTCACGAATAAACTGTATTGCAGCATTGTGAATCACATAATGGGAGTACGTAGAACCATCACTGTTTCCGTGATTGCCCTCCAATGGGACCTCTTCACTATTTTGGATGAGGTACGGCGGATAATAACTATGGGCATGCACCTGATCGTAATATCCCAGGAACACGTCAAAGCCATGGTTTTCAGGGACGCCTGTGGAGTCTCGTCCACCACAGCCCCATTTACCAAAACCACCTGTGGCATACCCACGTGGCTTTAAGAGAGAAGCAATTGTGATTTCCCCAGATCGCAATGGCGTGCCACCTCCATTGGCTCGAACTGAGGTATGTCCACTGTGTTTTCCCGTCAAAAAGCAACATCGGGTTGGAGCACATACTGATGAACCTGCAAAGAGATTGTTGAAAACAATTCCCTCTTTTGCCATCTGATCAATATTTGGAGTGAGAATGTTCTTTCCTCCCATAAAGCCTGGCTCAAAATAGCCAAGTTCATCGGCCATGACATAGATAATATTGGGTCTTGTGGTGTCTTGACCCATTGCATGAATTGCGAAAAAGGCAAGGACACAGGAAAGGCAAAAACGTTTCCAAGGGAGGATCACCATGAAATATTCCTTGTGTGACTAAAGTATTCTATGAGTTGTGCATGTAGTAATGCATCAAAACCTGCGACTGTCAGAAAATAGATACCTCTTTTTCTTTTTGTAGGTATCGTTGACACTGTAGAAAGTTGAAATATGGGTATATCTCTTGTGCGTTTCTTCTTTCTACCAAACACTAGTTTAGTGAAATAATTCAAAAACGATAATGGATTCCTCTTTTGTTCTAATTGCTGAAAATCCCCGTGCAGGCTCAAAAGATGGCGGCAAACTCATTCAACAACTTGTTGATTGTTTGGAATCTTTTGGGATGACAGTGATTCGGGAACAGGATCCAGAAAGAATATGCAGTCACATTCAGACGCATCTTGCAGTTGAAGATAAAAAACGAAAAATTACTTGTGTCGTCTGTGCAGGTGGTGATGGAACAGTCGGCATGGTTGCCAACTGGCTTGATTCATCAACGCCAGTAGCAGTGCTGCCTTTGGGCACAGAAAATCTTTTGGCGCGACAACTGGGCTTTGACGGCGATGTTGAAAAGCTGTCTTCTCGCATTGTTGAAGGAGACACGTTTTCCATTGATGCAGGTATCGCAAATGGCAAACTTTTTTTCGTCGTCGCATCAGTTGGTTTTGATGCTGAGGTAGTACGGTTACTATCGGCACGAAGGACAGGACACATCCGTCATACCACTTGGGTTCGACCAATTCTTCAGGCACTTGGCAGTTATCATTTTCCTGAAATTCGTGTGACAACTAATAACCAGCAGCGTTCCATTCGGACTCGTTGGGCGTTTATTCTTAATCTGCCGCAGTATGCGCTAGGCCTTCAATTTGTATCGGAAGGCAATGTAACGGATGGTCAACTTGATGTGTGCTGTTTTCGTGGTGGGCGATGGTGGAATGGCTTGCGGTATCTGGCAGGTGTCATAATGGGTTGGCACAGAACATGGCGAGATACGCATGTGGAACAGGCCACACATGTGGTCATTGAATCAGATGCGGTTGTTCCCTATCAGTTAGATGGTGATCCAGGTGGTGAATTACCATTAGAAATCAGTGTTGCACCCGGCCGATTGACAGTTGTTGGTCATCCACCATCGTAATCAAAGTAGCATTTTTATATGTGAGACACATGTCTCACTTTGTTTTTAGTAACGTGATCAGGAAGAAGATTTTCCCAGGTGCAAAAATATCATTATTTCAAATGGGGGATTGGATCTTCCACACTCGTTATCAAAGATCCATGAAGGAAATACGTGGCGTGTTCTCTCCTGCGTTGTAAGAACACCGATTGGTAGAGACATGCATTGCAACGCAAGTCAAACCATTCAAAAAACTGGTCCGAAGTAAGATTTGTGTGCGATGATGATTCGATCTTCTTGCCTTAGAATGGTTCGTTACACGGAGACCATAAGCTATCTTGAGAATCAGCGTAGAGAATTCTTAACAAGTGTTACTCCTTGCTCGCGCAACTGCTTCTCAATCTGTAGTTGCCATCCACGATTTGCAGCGGGGCTTGCGGGACTAGGGTGTAGAATGGTTCCGACCTTCATGTCATTTCCCAGTGCGATGCGAGCCCTTTTTTCTGCGAACTTGCCAATACCGATAATACGTTCTGGCTTACACCACCTCGCAAGACGTCGGAGTGCTTCGTCACAAATGGTGAAGAGTGTTTCTTGCTCGTGACGAGGTAATTTGTCAGGTGTACGGTTGCGACCAGATTCCTCCATAAACACAAGAGGGCAATAGTTTGCGATAAAAAACCTTTCGTGAAAATTTTTACTAGTCTTGAATCGTTTCTGTACCCAGCTCCATAGTCGTTGCCCACTGACCTCACTTCGTTTGCAATCAAATCCTTCAATCGGTCGTTGGGGATGTATGGCAGAAGGTTGTTGAACCGTCGAATGAATGCCCAAAAAGTCACGGACGAGATTGACTTCTCCAAATGGAATGCCCGTCTGAGCCATACCCCATGGCCCCGGGTTCATCCCAAGAAATAATGTATCAATACCTTGCCGTGCATACCTTTTCAGATACATTTCGTGTGGTTTTTGAGCATACGAGAGAGGATTGTAGACATACGCAGTCGGCTTATCGAAGTGGAGTTGCTCAACATTCCTTGAAAGCCAGCGAGAAATAAGAATAGGTGTTTTTGCCATACTCGGAAATACAATGATGATTCATGTAACGAAGAAAGAAAATAGCGATCAGGGAGCAAGTGTTCTTAAGAATGCATAGAAGATTCAAGTGATGAGAGCTAATTTCTTGTTACAGTAAGGTCAGCTAAATAAATTGCAGTAATGGGTTGTCCGGTCTCATCTTTCTCATGGGATGAATACCAAGAAAGTACAGCTTTTGATGGACTAAGTTGTAGAAAACCTGGGTAAGAGTTATCGCCGGCACTTGGGAGAGTTATAAACTCGCGTAACGTATCGCCAAGGAGCCAGTATAAAGTAGTGCGAGGTCCACTTGGGGTGGAGTGTCGTCCACCCACAACAAGCCTTTCTCCCCAG
>JBDOMS010000594.1:0-3504 GCA_039831735.1 Pirellulales bacterium | reverse complement strand
CTTCTCTACCAATATAATGTTCTACTACACCGCAAGCATAATTTCTAGCATTAGTTAATCTACCATCATGAGTATTACTAGTGATACTTAAATAATCTTTAGCATCTGCTAATGTAACATATGGATATTTTCCTAAATTACTTTCAGTGAGCGCCACACTATTTGACAACTCCACAACGTTTCCATTAATGCAAATAACTGTTGTGCCCGCCCGAACACTCACTCCAGTCACCGGAGAGCCGGTCCGCACCTGAGTCGGATCGAACACAGACACCTTAGTACCTGAAATTGACTGACCATCAAGCGAGAAGACGAGATCTGCTGCCGCCAGCACTGTAACAGCTTGAGAAAGCGTCACCGTATTCCCTGTCACATCCGTAACGACTGTTGCATCCAGCACGCCTGCGCCAGTAACTGTTGCACCCACCTGAACACCTGAGGCATCAGTAAGTTCAATGACCGCACCGGCCGTCACCGCCACCGCAACAGAGGCAACCGCTCCATTGACTGTTGTGCTTGATCCCACGACAGCTGCCGCGACCCCCGAAACATTCTTTATGTTTTCAAGAATGTTTCCACGAATCTCAGGACCGACTCGCTCACCATCATCTTCAAAACTATTCGGGTCAGCGGAAATGGCAGCGCCAGCACTGTTTGTTATTTCATTGAACACTACTGATGGACGCGAAGTCTCTAGATGGATAGGAGTAAAGGGCTGGAGCCTTGAATCAACTACAACAGAACCACCACCAAAGCGTATATCTGCATTTGACACTGAATTCATGAAGGCCGAACCGCCAATATCTGAATCTTGACGGAAGACGAGCCCGCCCCACTGCCCTCCCTGAGCTGCCGGCCCAAAGCCGTCACTGTCTCCGCCAACGGTATCATCATGGTATGAGGTAAACGTGACACGGTTGCCTGGTGTCCCAAGTACCTGCAAGCCTGCTCCTGCTCTTGGGGATGCCAGCGACGATGTCCCAACATCAATGATGGATTTTGAAAGTTTGAAGACGGCACCTTCGTCAATCATGACCGTCACGCCAGCAGGGACATTCAGGGATGCTCCATCTTCCAATGACAAATTGGAAGGGTCACGACCAATCAAATACGGTGCATCAGAATCGTTTCCAACAATTCTGATAATTGAACGTGTGCCAATATTCTGAATCGCATCACGGATCGACGGAAAGGGATTTGAAAGGGAACCATCCGCCCCCGCAGTTCCTGCAGACTTATCAACAAAGACAGTGTCGCCTGTCCGGAACCAGAAGCTGAAAACACCTCCGGGGGCACCGTCACGATTTCCATCAAAGAGCTCACCTGTTTCGTCAGAAATCGTGTCTGCAGTAGTTGCATCTGGAGTAAAGTTCAAATGCAATTCATAGGCACCATCTGTTCGCCCATCAGCACCACTGTTTTCAATTTCAGGATTGAACTGCGTGTTTCCAGCACTGGACACGGCGACATAGTACGTGCCATCCGTGAGCTCTAACTCAAAAAATGAATCCGTACCAAAGGAGTCATCATTACGGGCGATTAGCTCACGGGAAGCAGAACCATTGACAAGTGTTTCCCTGTAGAGCGTCAGAACCGTATCTGCCTTACTCAGAATTGGCTGGCCTGGGCGAGCTACAAAGGTTTGCGCAACAAGCCGTCCTGTTGCAGGAAGTGTAAATCGATAGATATCAACATCTGTGCCACTCTTTGGAAACAGCATTTCGGCGTGCAACGCATCGTAGTTTCCAGGAAACACCGGTTCACCAGCAAGACCTGCCCCCATGATCGATGGAATATCAAAACTGTTTGATAAACCAAGCGCATGGCCAATCTGCTCCATTGCTTCCCGAAACCACGTACCGCCATACTCACTTGAGCCCCAGTTATTTGTCGCATCCATAATCGCGGTCAAACCAAAGACACGCGTACCAGCCGGATCAATAGGAATACCAGCAAGCCCATCGGGAGTCGTAATGATATCTGGATCAATCGCACGCATATCACCCGTCACAACCGTGATGCCATCTGATGCGGTTTCAACAAAGCGAATGCCGGTGTGCTGACTAAACAAATCAAAAATCTCACGAGCCCGCTGCTTCTGGGACTCTGAAATCGTGTTGAACAGTTGCTGCCCCTGCACTCCAAATCCGTAAAAACTCTTGAAGTTATACGCCTGCACAGCAACTGAGCCCGCAGGACTTGCACCAGCCATGGGCAGACCGTGATCTTCTTCTGTGTTGATGATCTGCACACCATGGACATCCACAGGATCCTGATTCACCAAGATGTCACGATGCCCTGGTTCATCGATGGCTCCCGGCTGCGACGGAAAGTTGAGATCGCCAGATGGCGTGGGCACTGTCGGGCGAGCATCCAGTTCGCCACGAATCAAGCCGCTTGAGCCGATTGGTCCAAGATCACGGGCTGTATTGAAACTTGAATTATCATCGGTGAAGGTGGTTGCACCAACTGTCTCCTTCTCCTGTATGACGACAGGCGCCACACCCGCAGTACCATTATTTCCAACTTGTAGGCGATAAAGATGATTGTCAGGAATGTCACTTGCGAACGTGAGAAGTGCCCTACCCGATGCTGCATCGTAAATAACACTACTCGGCATGGATACTGTTGCTGTATCATTGCCGCCTGCATCCAACTCAATGAGTTGATAGTTTGAAGCCGTCGTTGCCGCCGTAGCATCAAGTGGATCATTGGCATTGAAGTACACGGCAATCTGGTCTTTTGCTTGCGCGAGAGATCCACCTGACCGCGACATTGGCTGGGGCACAACCGACACGGCATATGCACCAAGATCAAGTTTCAAAGGCACTGATGTCTCAGTTCGCAATGAACCAAGGGCAGTGGATGCCAAACCTGTGCCAATATTGATTTGGTAGGAGGCGTCTGAAAGAGACTCCGCAAAACGAAGAATCACTTCGTTCTGGTTAGGAGCGTCATTGACCATAACACTTCCAAGTTTGACTAATCCAGCACCAGAACGCGTAACGCTAATTGCATCCAACGTTGAGGAATCGATGACTGTTCCTGGACTGAAACGCAGCGTCACCTGTTGAGGTGCCTGATTGAGTTCTGGCGTCCCAGGAGTCACTCCTGATATGTAAAAAGGAGTACTCTCTCCGGCAAAGGCTGCCACAAAGTCAAACGCAAGCAGCCGTCGCTGCTCTAGTTGCTCGCCCTTGTGGGCAAGTTGAGAATTATTGTTGCGCGGTTTTCTCATGCGTTTCAGCCGATGATTCCGACGATGATGAGCACGTTCCCCAAACGGTGAAAAAATCATTTTACAGGTACCTTGAATCAAGATTCGAAGAGATCTTCAAACACCTCATACACAGGAAATTCACCCCGGTTCAAATCAGAAGCCGCTACAAACAACCCCGATAAGAAAAACCACCGTCTTTCTGCCGAATTACGCTATTTCCCGAAACTATAGGGGAATACGTAGAATGTCAAAGAATGGGTCGGTTCGTACTGGAGCTGAAGAAA
>JBDOMS010000572.1:0-3504 GCA_039831735.1 Pirellulales bacterium | reverse complement strand
CGGCACGGCCGACTCGCTGCACTTTCAGACGCAGCTCGCGGATGAAAGCATTGTTGTGGAGTCGTATTACAACCTGAACAATTTCGGTTTTGGCACGCTGCTCAAGTTTCCTCTTCAGGCGCCCGAAGGCTATGCGGCGTTTGGACCCGGTTACAAACCCGACCCGCGGAATGCCAGGGTTCGCCACAGCCGACACGCTGATGGACGTGGCATCTACATCCAGTTTCCGTTCAGCCCGTTCGGTTTGATGTCCCTCACACCATTCGTATTGAAAGGCGACTGGCCCTCGTCGCCATCTGACGCCAAAGACAGAGACTCTCCGCGGGTGGGCAAGTTCACACATCCCTCGGCCGCGCCGGACAATCACGTGCTGGCCGCGTACTCCGCCGGATCGCTGAACAATTTCACCAGGTACAGGCCAGCATTCGACAGTGGCATCTATCTGATCAAGTTCTAACCACTGATCAAAAAAATCATGGATAAAATGTTGTTTCTTCTGATGCTTGAGCATGCGATCGACTTGCTGAGCAAGAATAGTGGGAGTAGAAAGCTTCCCATCCGCAGCCAACTGAAGCAGTTCCTCATCGGGCGGGCTGCGCCAGAGGAAGTATGACAGCCGACTGGCAAGTGCATAATCCGTCAGCATTGATTCTTCTGGCGCCGTTTCATTCTCAAGGAACAAGAACTCAGGTGAAACCAGTATTGCTCGCAATGGAACGCGAGCACTGGCAATGAAGCCACGTCGTGCTTTGAGATTCGGAATCGCGAGGTTGGTAAGAGCCGTGATCTCTTTCTCAGTAACCGGCCGACGGAAAGCCCTGGGCGCTAATGCTGCAACAGCATCACGAATATGTTCGTAGTGAGATATCTTCATGATCGGTCGGTAAGAACGACCGTTTGCAACAGACTCCCACTTGACACCAGGAAACAAGGATTGGGTGCGTTGCGGAGGCCACATGGACTCCAACGGACCTTCAACACGCACCTTGCGAACACGCACACCTTCCCCTTTGAATTTGCTCGCCGGTTGCGAGTTATAAATAACTTTTCCGTTGGGTGCAGGCTCCAGTTCGTCGGCGCTAACATAGAAGTAGTCGTCTGGGCGCATGTATTTGATCGCTGACACCGTACGGAATGTCTCATTGACGTCCCAGGCAGCAAACAGTTCGCTGTTCCCCTGAACATCGTTCTGCCGTTTAAGGCTCATCGTCACTGAGGATCTCGGCTGATACGCCGAACCGGTCACGGTGATGCGATATCGGCCGGCAACGGGAAACCGCAAACCGTTGGCGTCAGAACGCAGGTTGTGGTTTTCACCTCGAAACATGATGAGATCATCTCCGGCGCGGAAGACCGTACCACCGCCATTGCGTACGGGACGTTCAAACCACATTTTCATGTAACGCGAATTCGCGTAGTCAAGTTCGTGCACCATCTTCGGTTTGGCGCCGAGTTGAATGGCTTCATCGAGAGCAACGTCAGCAGCCTTGAGGAAGCCTTTCACATGTATGCTTGACATTTCTTGCGTTGAGGCAACAACATCAAAGGTTCCTGAATCACTTTCTGGTGGAAGATACTTTGCAAGATCCCCACCAATCATGAGCAACTCCCGCAACGTATGCTCATACTCTTGACGGCTTAATCGACGCGAGGGGACACGGCCAACCGTATGGTAACGGGCTTGATTCACGCGAACGAGTTCACCTTTGAGAAGTGATAACATGTTTTGGCTTGATTCTTTGCTTGGCTGATCCTCCGAAGCAGGTGGCATCTCCCCCCGCTGTACTCGATCGAAGACATGAACCCATGATTCAAAAACCTGTTCATTCTCAAAGTCATACCCGAGTGATTCCAGATCAAGTTGCGTGTCTGTATTGACATCATGGCAACTGACACACGACTCCTCAATAAATTCCTGAAGATCATGCTTCCATTCAGCTGCAGTGCTCAATGCTGGCAGAAGAAGCGTGACAAAAATAATGCATGAGACTTGATTCACTGCTGACTTTCTTTGAATGCATACAGCGCTGAGTGCGTGCGAATATAGAGGCAATCATCACAAACAGCAGGAGTGGCATACACACCATCATCCATTTCATTGGTTGCAATGACTTCCGCTTCCTCCCCAACATTCAAAACAGCAATGCGACCCCGCCCATCGGCTATGTAGAGATGACCTGCAGCGATGATTGGTGATGCATAGTGCGTGCCACTTCCGCCAGTTCGCTTTCGATAGACACGCCTGCCAGACTTCATCTCGATACAGGTCAGCAGCCCACCATTTTTGACCAGATAGACATACTGTCCGTCACTGATTGGTGACGGCACCTCAGGTATGCCTTGTGTCTCAAGTGTAACGATCTCATCATCTGACAATACGCCATGACCACCGACTGGAAGTGAGAGCAATCCATGGTTCTGATACCCACGACGAAAACGAGCGATATCATGCATCTGTCGCTGCCATTCGTCCTCTGTGATATCTCCATCCTTGTTTCGATCAACTTTCTCAAAACGAATTGATGCGCCATTTTGAGGTGCCTCAGCACCCTCGGGGCGATGAAAGATCCAGAGACGCGGGAACTCTTTGCGCTGAATAACACTGTCGGCATTTGTATCGTGATCTTCAACCAGCGTTACAAAGTCAGGGAAGGCTGGCCTTAATGCTGGCTCTCCCAATTTATTCCATGCGGCGACGACCACTCGTCCCTGGACAATGAGAGGAGTACTTGTGGCAGTCGTCGCACACGTTGTGATCCATTGCTGCCGGCCAGTTGCAACGTCAAACCCCTGAACACTTCGTGCACCGTGAAGAATGAGTAGGTCATCCTGCACAATGGGCATGGCAGTGCAGGCCAGTTCTGCATGAAAGGGCTCGTCTTGAGGCACTTTCCAAATTTCTTGACCAGTGTGCTTATCGACTGCCAATAAGAAATGGTCAACGAAATTTCCTCGATACAAAATAACCTTATCACCGACGATGATGGGTGAAATCGCATTGCCGGCATACGACTTTGCAAGCGGGAGCGGCACCTCCCACATCGGGTTCCCATCATAATCAAAGCAAACAAGGCCAAATGACCCAAAGTATGCAATGACATACTCACCATCAGTCACGGGTGTACTGCTTGCAGGACTGAAAGAAGGATGACCTCGCTCGATCTCTTTCGTGGCTATCCGTCGCTCCCATCGAATACTTCCTTGATGGCGATCAATTGCAACAACGCCCAGACGCTGTCGTGTCTTGTCAAAGGTTGTAAGGAAGATCGAATCACCACTAATGATCGGCGAACTGTGCCCCGACTGCATGCCCAAACGCCAAAAAAGGTTTTTATCTGGCCCAAATTCAACCGGTGGATGTGCATCGGATGCCACTCCTGAACCATTTGGACCGCGAAATTGACTCCACTCAGCCCTCCCGTGCGTATCGGCACATACAACCAGAAGACAGATCAAGAGCATTCTTCTCATGGACCGACTCCGCTGGATTGAAGATACGCCAGC
>JBDOMS010000111.1:0-3536 GCA_039831735.1 Pirellulales bacterium | reverse complement strand
AGGTGTCATATTCAGTTTGCCCTGCTGTTCCACCAGAGATGGTATTGCTTCCTGCCTGGTTTCCCTTGAACTTAAGCAAGGTATCAGCGTGGTCGCGGACCATGATCGTTCCCCTTTCTCTCATGTGGTCATTCAAGCCTGTTCGAACCATTCCGGCTTCAGCAGGCGTACGGGAGTTATTCGATTCCCAAGAATCGAATAACTCGCCGTCGGTTGGTGGAGGAGGTTTTTGGGGTCATTTCTTTCGGGGTGTGGATAAAGTCATAAAGTTTTGTGATTCCATTGGTTTGCAGCCGCTTCGAAGTCGTGCTGTTCAAGCATGTCGTCGTTGGATGTTGGAGCGTTTTGATGGCAGTGACGGTCTTGGGGCCATCTTTCCTCCAATTATTTGGAGTATTGTGGCGCTGAGGGCCATGGGGTGCGAGGAAACTTCGCCTGAGGTTCAAGAGTCGTGGCGGCAGTTGCATGGGCTTATCGAAACGGAGGAAGACGGTAGCCGGCGTGTTGAGCCTTGTCGGTCGCCAGTGTGGGATACAGCTATTGCGTTGCGTTCACTGTCGGATGCAGCAGCAGCTGGCATTTGTGGTGGTGGTGCGTTTTGGCGGAAGCTCAATACGTCAGTGGATTGGCTGCTTGATCGTGAGCTTTGCGGTGTTGGTGATTGGCAGGAAGGGCTTTCGTCATGTCTCAGGCCACAAGAGGCATCGGGGTGGTGCTTTCAATATGCCAATCGCTTTTATCCCGATGTTGATGATACGGCAATGGTTCTTATTGCATTTGCTGAGTGGCGTCGATCGTGGATTGGGCGAGCGGATCAGTCTCCCGAAGATCCGTCTGCATGCGATCGACTTCGCCGTGTCGATGTTGCAGTGAAGCGGGCGTTCGATTGGTTGTGCGCCATGCAGAATTCTGATGGAGGTTGGGCAGCCTTTGATCGCAACAATAATCTTGAATTGCTTTGCAGGGTGCCGTTTGCAGATCACAACGCCATGATTGATCCCAGTACGCCTGATATCACAGGTCGGGTTTTGGAGGCAATGGGAAGGCTTGGGTATCAAAGGGACCATCGTGTTGTTGCGAGTGGCATAGAGTATCTTCGTGGGTGCCAAGAGCAAAACGGAGCGTGGTTTGGTCGATGGGGAGTGAACTATATCTACGGAACGTGGCAAGTGCTTGAGGGCTTAAGGGCTGTTGGTGTTTCTGGAGAAGATCCTCTTGTGCAACGTGCTTTATCATGGCTTGTCTCTCGGCAGCATTCGGAAGGAAGTTGGGGCGAGTCGCCTGAAAGCTATGCGGATCCCTCGCTGGCGGGTATTGGTTCGGCTACCCCGTCTCAGACTGCTTGGGCTATTGCGGGCCTAGTGTCAGCCCAAGAAGTCGAAGGAGCCGCTGCGAGAGGCGTGCGTTGGCTTGTTGATCAGCAGTCTTCTGATGGAGATTGGGAAGAGCTTGATTTTACAGGAACAGGTTTTCCGAAGGTTTTCTATCTGCGGTATCACTTCTATCGTGTGTACTTTCCGCTGATGGCTATGGCTCGGTGGTGCCGGGCGAAGCAAGACGTGTTCCAGTGTGGTTCCTTGACTCGAGGGATGGTGGCATGAGCGTGCCGGTTGGACAAATGTTGGCGGTCCTGAAGCACATCGCTGTGCAAAAACTTCGTGGCAATAAACGGTATCCACTTGTGCTTATGCTTGAGCCGTTATTTCGCTGCAACCTTGCGTGTGGTGGCTGTGGGAAAATTCAGCATCCTGCTGATGTGTTGCGGTCTCATCTGACTCCAGAGCAGTGTTTTGCGGCAGTCGAAGAGTGTGGCGCCCCAATCGTTTCAATACCTGGGGGTGAACCTCTTCTTCATCCTCGCATTGATGAAATCGTTGCGGGTATTGTCTCTCGTAAAAAGTATCTCTACTTGTGTACGAATGCCATCAAGCTTGAGGAGATGCTTTCACGTTTTTCTCCTTCTCCTTATTTGGCATTCTCTGTTCATCTAGATGGCCCTCGTGAAGAGCATGACCACGCTGTGTGTCGAAAAGGTGTCTATGATGCTGCAGTTTCAGCGATTCGCACCGCCCTGTCTGCAGGCTTTCGGGTGACGACCAACTCGACCCTTTTTACGGATGCTGATTCAGATCGCTATCGATCTTTTTTTGACGAGGTCATGGCGCTTGGTGTTGAGGGGATGATGGTCTCGCCAGGATACTCATATTCCAAGGCGCCGGATCAAGATCATTTTCTACAGCGTGAACGGAGTCAGTCGCTCTTTCGAAGGATACTTGAGCAGGCGCCTTCATGTTGGCGGTTTAATCAATCGCCGGTCTTTCTTGAGTTTCTCAAAGGTGCTTGGCAGCTCGACTGTCATCCTTGGGGCACCCCCACATACAACCTGTTTGGTTGGCAGCGTCCTTGTTACCTTCTGGATGAAGGATATGTTCAGTCGTTTCGTGAATTGATCGACGATACGGACTGGGAGGCGTACGGTCGAAAGAGTGGTAACGAAAAGTGCCAAGACTGTATGGTGCATTGTGGCTACGAACCAGCAGCTGTAGAAGCTACATTTGGCTCTATACGCGGCTTGGCTGCGACCGCCCGGCTGACGTTATTTGGTCCACCGCGAACGACATGTGAGACAACACTTCAGGCTCAAGAAGTCGGTTTTGGGTCAAAGCCATCACCAAAACAACAAGGTGTAATGCCATCGTTGCCTATTGTTGATCAGGTTGCCTGACTGATGTTTCTCTGGAGCGAACAAGTTTGGCTGCTTCGAGGGCAGCACCACGAGCTCCAGCCGTATCGCCATTAGGAATAACATGAATTGGGATTGTTTTCTGTTCATCCCGTTGCGGAGGCATGCCTGAGCGGATTTCATCAATAAACCAATTGCGAAAATCATTGGTTGTTTCAATCGCTCCACCTCCAACAATTAGGGCATCAGGATCAAAAACATTAATCATTTCATCAAAGAATAGTCCAAGTGCATGCGCCTGTACCCGAAATATGTCTTTGCAAAGAGTGTCACCATTTTCTGCAAGACCACGAACCTGTTTTGCAGCGGTACTTATTTCTTCAGAAGTCAGAGGATGATCTGGATGCTGCGCGAGGAAAAATGGAAGAAGAGATTGTCGAATAGCAGTGAGGGAGCAGAGTGATTCGAGATCACCAATGCGCCCGCAGTTGCAACGAGGCTCCAGGCCATCAATGCCTTCAATGTGATGAAATGGAATCAGTACATGCCCAAGTTCACCTCCAAATCCATGCCGTCCGACAACAACGTCGCCTGAGGTAATCACACCTCCACCAAGTCCTGTGCCAATAATGGCAGAGATGCTTGTAGCGTGATTTTGTGATCCAAAAAGTGAAACATGTCCCCATAAAGCGGCGGCATTTCCGTCATTGAGATACACTACCGGAATATTGAGCCGGTGCTCCAGTGCTTCTCGAATATCAAAACCAGACCAGTTCGAGTGGGCGAAGTTTGTTGATCCTTTAGAACTCAAGACGCCGTCTGCACTTGCAGGTCCTGGAGTGTCGAGTCCCAC
>JBDOMS010000525.1:0-3537 GCA_039831735.1 Pirellulales bacterium | reverse complement strand
GATGTTGGGTTGTTGAAAACGTGAACCGCACCCTGCATCCCTCTAGCAACTCACGATCATCTATTCCTTCATCCCATTGGCCCCAAGAATTACGAACCCATTCCCATTTCTTATCTGGATCTATCATCATTCATTCCCTTTCTTAAAAGTAAAAAACTCATTCAACATTTGCTTCCGTTTCGAGCAACCACATTCCTTCACACCGAACAACGTTTTCAATCGTTCCTCAGTTATTCCAAACATGGTCAACACGCTTTCAACTGCATCACCAACCTTCACAAATCACCTACCCTTCTAGTGCAAAGAACACAAAAATTATCAACAAAGCCACGATCATTTGGATTTCCTTTCATGCTGCGTCCGTGTTTTCATCTTCAACATCAACAACCTTCAACCCTTTTTTGCTGTGTATAAAGTCGGCGTCTCCGGGCATCACCGAGTCGTAATTGCTGGCGGCTATTTGTTGCGAGTGTCCAATCCAAATCGATTCGAGATACGCACCGTTCGTTATGCGTCGATACTCTCTCGATCTGCTACTTCGGAGCGATTTAATGACGGGCTTCCATAACTGACAACCCATGCGACTCATCATTCTCTTCGTGTAATAGCCATCAACTCGTCTCTCATTCCTTTTGTTTTCAACTTCCCATTTGTGCCATCGTCTTAACCAAGGAAACATTGGTACTCGCTTTAGGCTTCCATGCTCTTCCTCCATCGCATCACGATATTGGAGCAAGAGTGGAACGAACTCCTCGTCAACGGGACAAAGTTCGGGCAGCTTGTCTTCACTCTTGATGCACCATCGCATCATCCACCAGTTACCATTCTCATCCTGCGTAAGGTCGTCCCAGTAGTCTTCAACTGGATCAAACTTCCTCGCACCCATATAACGCCAATAAGCCATCAACGTTTTCTGCTCCAACTCTTGTTCGTAGAAAGTGTTAAGGAACTCCCACAAACTGGAGAGCGGAACGAAATCATCCGTCGTGCCCTTCTTGAGGTTCTTTGGCTTGAAATCTTGTATGTCGATATGGACAAACGGATTTTCGCTGATGTCGTTGTTCTTGATTAGGTGCGTGAAGACCGCCTTCATGTGCTTCATTGGTTTTTCAACCGTGCTCCATTTGTGCCCGAAGTCGTCACGGAGCTTTGCAAATGCGTCTACGATTTCCCTTACCGAAAAGACTTTCACGGACTTACCAAGATCCAACACGGTTCCGATTAGTCGCTTGCTTGCGAGATGGTTGTTCTCTGTACGCCACTTCCACTGCTTCGTTTTCTTCCTCTGATCTATGTAGTCGTCGAATGCGTCACCAAGTGAGAAGTTCGTTACCGATCGAAACCATCCAGCATTCCTCCAGCACTCAACATCAAATGGGTCAAGCTCTCGTAAGGTCTCCTTACTCGCTTCACTCAACTCCGCACCTGATCGAGAATTTCTTTCGATTTCGTCGAAAAGGTCGGTCAAATGCTGATGATTTTTATGGAGTGGATCATTCTTCCCCTTCAACAGAAAGTTTGCTGATTTGTATGGTTGTTTGTCGGTATCTTTTCCGATCTTCAGGAAAAACCTGAGCGAGTACATTACTTTGTTCCCTTTTTTGGATTTCCTTTTCACGATTCTTTTGTGCATCTCACACTCCCCTTTCCAAATACTCATCCAACTCTTTTCGATCCCACAACAACTTCCTCGCACCTTGCTTAATTGGCTTAGGAAATCTCACATCCGTCTTCCGAACGTTGTGTAAAGTCGTCCTGCCCCAACCGAGATAGTCACAAACTTGGTACGTCTCCAATTTGTCTTTGCCTGCTGTTCCACCCTCGTGAGAGCAACGTCGTTTCATTTGTGTTTTGTTCATTTCATTCCCATCCCAATGTCCATAATAAATTCGTATGGTTTGCTCTCAGCGCATATCTCGTCTGTCATTAGTCTCAATTCGTTATGCGGCGGCTACTTTTTTACGCCTTTGCCTTGCTTGCCGCTTTCCAGATTTGTTTGGTTTTCCAGCAACCACTTCAGCCATTTCTTCACATCGAAATATGATTTGAATGGAGCTGATTTCGATTCGTATGCTCCATCTGGATAAAGTCGGAGTGCGTTCCCTTTTATTTTGGTTTGGAAAAATTGTGTTGAGGCTACTTCAACCCTTCCAACTCCCATCTCATTTAGTATTTCCTTTTTCTCTCCCCTGTCGGCTAGATTCGTCCAATCCGATATGTCTTCCAGTGTTATTTTTTCGACTCCCTGCTCATCTAAATCATGAAGCATCGCTATCAATACTTGCAGTTTCATTACTCCTGTAAGTCGCTTGCTTTTCTTTTGCAAGGATTTTGGTTTGGCACTGTTCCTTAGTTCCAGATTGTTCATGAACTCTATGATCTTTTTCTCCAACACCTCCTCACTCACAATCTCACCACCAAATTCTTTTTCAGCTTTATCCTTTACGTCCTTTATTTCCTGCTCAACCCTCCGATAGGCGTTGATTAAGTTAAAATTCTCCATTCGGATTGTGGCTATCGTTCCAGCCATCTCGTCCAACTTCTTCAGTCGTTCCTCAAAATTATCTTTCGCCATTTGTTTTTCCTTTGGTTTTTGGGCAGCGGCTGGGATGGTACGACCCAACCGCTACCCGAACACACCACGGAGAGAATTGTTTAGCAGTCCTCACAGTCTGCCATCATTTCACGCCACTCGTTAAACTCTGCAACCAAGTCCAACGCCTCAATCAAATTTGGATCTTCCGCTACTTCCTCCAAGTCGTAGTTCGCTTCCACATAATTCACGAACTGACCACAGAAATTGCATCCCGGTTCGTAGTACGACGCTTTCACGTCGAAGCCCAGCAAGTACAGTTGCTTGAACAGTTGGATTGGTGGTGCCCACGCTGAGCAAAATTCCAGCCTTACTTCGTGGTCACTTTTCACGTCACATTTGTTGGATTTGTCGCACCCGTCGAAATCCCACTTCGTGCCCCAATTCTGGTGCTTCCATTCATATTCACCCTCACCCATAAACAGGCAGTTGGCTTCCTTTTCACGCCTCAGTGTTTCCTCATCCTTTGGGAACTCAGGCGAGGGAATATAGTGTTCACACACCCCAGTTTTGTACGCTTCGAGAAACTCACTAATGGCGGCTGAATCGGCATGTTTCACGGTCAGTTTGTTAGTGCACCAGTTTGGCATGATATGTCCTTTTTCCTGTTTCGTGTTCCTATTATTAGTATCGTCCATTCCAAGTTGTCAACCTTAGTTTATTCTTAGCTTTATTATACTTTAGCTTGAATACCCCTTGGCTGATAGATCCAATTATACCATACTAATTTAGTATGTCAACAACAATCTTTGGGATTATTTTGCGTCAATCGAGAGCAAATCGACACATTTTCGACACATTTTTGTCGAATTAGCAGTTTTCCACTATACGTCTGGAAAAAATAGTACCCCCAAGGGGAGTCGAACCCCTGTTTTCGGACTGAGAACCCGATGTCCTAGGCCACTAGACGATGGGGGCGTGGCAGACCCGGTTGACGGTACCGG
>JBDOMS010000079.1:0-3539 GCA_039831735.1 Pirellulales bacterium | reverse complement strand
AGCCCAACCACCAGCGTGGAAAGGAGCGAATTCAAATAAGATCCACACTTTTGTCGTTCCATACTGTCGACCACTTCTCCTGCCAATTTGTACTTCCTCACGAGTGCGTCCCCGTGCAGGGAGAGGGGTTTCACTTATAAGCCGACGTGCTGGATATTCATAGCTCGTTCCTTCGTATGCCTGGTTTTCATATTCCTTGGGTCGCACGGAAACAGGTAGAGCATTCCACTTTGCCTTGATTGCATCTGCAGCGGCCCCTATGCGATTGAAGTACACAGTGTCTGAAGGGCACCGAAAGTTTTGTCGACTATCTTCCATAAACGGACCAAGAGCCGTTGCAATACTTGGCCGTATAGCACGCTTCGGTGGCGTTGGAGAGTAAAAGTCAAGTTCTTGGCTTGGCATCTGAGCAGCAACAGGAAATTCACTTACAGTCGTTCGGTCAAGATACATGTTCATAGCGATACCAATCTGCTTGAGATTTGACTTGCAAGTGATGCGGCGTGCAGCTTCCCTGGCAGATTGTACTGCGGGAAGAAGGAGGCCGATCATGAGTCCAATAATGGAAATCACAACGAGGAGTTCAATGAGGGTAAAGCCTCTTCGCGCAAATTTGTTTCGTTTCAAACTGATCGTACTGATACCACGCACTGCGTCGTATTGATTCGTTACAGACCTCATGGTTTCACCGATTTACCTTACTTTGTCACTTTAGGGGGATTCTAACTCTAGTTCCTTTGAAAGTTGAACGGTCGAGAAGCCGAAAAGGATCGTTTTTACAAGTATACAGGGAGGGAAGTGATTCAGACGATGTCAAAAGCAGGCAAAGAAACAGTGCGTTTCGGGCTCTATTTCAAGGGGGCTCAACGCTCCATTTTTGTCAAATAAACGGCTTTGTGACGGTTTCGAACATGTGATTCGGTGTGTAGGAGGCACGGGTGATGCAGGCAGGTGAGAGCACACGTGAAGTAGAAAGTAGTCCGTGCACTGCTTTGATTGTGCCATCTGATTCATCCCTCCGAAAACCATTTGTTATGCGGGCACATCGCTCCAAACACAGCGGTTCTTCTGATGGATCAAAGACTCTTGGCACTGATGAGGCTGCGGTGTTGCAAGAGCAGGAGAAATTTCAAGCGTTGCAAGAACGTCATGCGAGGGAACTTGCTGCGTTGAAACAAGAGGTTTTTGAGGCTCGTAAGCAGGCAAGTCTTGGTGAACTTCTTGGTACGACAACGCATGAATTTAATAATGCCCTAACGACCATTCTAAATTACGCCAAGATGGGGCTTCGGCACCGCGATCAGCCAACTCGTGATAAAGCTCTTGAGCGCATTCTTTCATCAGCTCAACGAGCAGCAAAAATTACGGCAAGTGTTCTGACCATGTCACGTGGAAGAGCAAATCGATTTGAGCCAGTTGACTTGACACTATTGGTCGAAGATGTGCTTGTTCTTCTCGAACGGGAAATGATGAAATATCGAGTGCAAGTTGAGAGAGAGTTTTCGCCGGTACCCCAAGTAACGGGTAATCCTGCTCAATTACAGCAGGTGTTTCTCAATCTCCTTGTGAATGCGAGGCAAGCGATGCCCGAAGGTGGTCGACTTATTCTTCGTCTTGCTCCTGCGCAAACATCAGCAAGTATTGATCTCACGGTGCGCGATACTGGTTGTGGAATGACTTCAGATGTGATGCATCGAATGTTTGAACCGCATTATTCAACCAAAAAAGGTCCAGATGAAACAGGCAAGGGAGGTAATGGGCTTGGGCTTGCTGCCTGCAAGGAGATCATCGAGTCCCATCGTGGACGCATCCGTGTTGAAAGCGCAATAGGCAAGGGGACTGCTATCACCCTACGACTCCCCGTGGCCTCTTCGTGATTGCGAATAAAGAAAAATAGCCTCCCTATAACACGGTTGTACTTCGTCATCGACGTACTGAAGAAGCTACCCTTCGTGAGGTACAAGCATGCTGTTGTGGGGGTATTAAACTAAATGTGTTCTTGCTTTCCAGTTGGTCACAATCTCATGAGGATATCCAGTTTGCGTATCGGCTTGCTGAGGCAGCACAAGGAAGAGTGATCTTCACAGCAGGAAAAGAATTGGATCGATTTGTGATATGGGACGATGTTAGTCGCCGTCGAAGTATTCTGGGCTAGTCGACGAGTGAATATTTTTTAAGGTGTTGTGCCTGAGTATTTCTCGACGAAGCATCACTGCAGAACCTGTCGCTGTGATACCCGTCGCCAGAACCAGTGTCCATAAGGGAATGATTCTTTTTGCTGCCACAAAGTCTTGATTTCTGGCCTGATCTGCTAAATCCTGTGGGGGTAAGCCAGCAGCCCTTCTACTTCGTTCAATTGCTGCTTCTTGTCGACCAAGAAAACGACTTTCTACCTGTCTCTGACGTCTATCAAACTTTGGCGAAATAAGACCAATGGCGATGAGCGACATCACAGAAAAAAGAAGACCCCAGAACCACGGACTGTCAGACAAACGGAACTTCATAATTGAAGTATATGGTTTTAGGAAGTCACCATTCTAGTTGAGGTGAGGCTTCTCAGATTCCCGGCCAACGGCTCTGCACGTCACGTCCAGCATAGGATCCACCATCACCGAGTGACTCTGCAATGCGAAGCAGTTGGTTATATTTTGCGATTCGATCGCTTCGTGACGCTGAACCAGTCTTGATTTGGCCGGTCGAGAGGCCAACAGCTAAGTCTGCTATGGTCGCATCTTCGGTTTCACCACTGCGATGGCTGGCAATGGATGTGTAGCCGCACCGGTGGGCCAGAGAAACCGCTTGAATTGTCTCCGTCAGGGTGCCAATTTGATTTACTTTGACCAAAATGCTGTTTGCGACTCCTTCTGCAATCCCTCGTGACAAACGTTCGGAATTTGTCACAAAGAGATCATCACCGACTAACTGCACTTTTTCACCAAGTTTTTGGGTGATGAGAGCCCAGCCTTTCCAATCGTCTTCAGAACAACCATCTTCAATTGACATGATGGGATACTTCTGAGCAAGGTCAGCAAAAAATTCTACGATGCCAGCAGAGTCGAGAGTCTTTCCCTCAATGGAGTATGTTTCAGTTTTGGAATCATACAGTTCTGTGGCAGCCACATCGAGCGCGATACAAACTTCTTCACCTGGTTTATAACCAGCATTTTCAATGGCAGTCAGGATGACATCCAAAGCTGCTGAGCAGGTTTCAATATGTGGTGCAAATCCCCCTTCATCACCAACAGCAGTTGAGAGCTTTTTATCACGAAGCACTTTTTTCAGCGAGTGAAATGTTTCAACACCTGCACGAAGAGCATCGGCAAAAGAGTCAAAGCCTAGTGGCATGACCATAAACTCCTGAACATCAAGTGGGTTATCCGCATGGGCTCCACCGTTAATTATGTTCATCATGGGCGCAGGAAGGATTCGAGCGGTTGTGCCACCGAGATAGCGATAAAGAGGAAGGTTGCAGTGTTCAGCCGCAGCATGAGCGACTGCCATTGAGACGCCAAGGATTGCATTTGCTCCAAGATTTTTTT
>JBDOMS010000474.1:0-3550 GCA_039831735.1 Pirellulales bacterium | reverse complement strand
GCAAAGTGCCAGGATCGAAGTTGTCAAGGATCCTGACTATGATTGCCGAACACTTGATCGCGATGACCTTCAACTTCTAGGAAAGGAGCAGGAAGCTTTCCTGAAGAATTGGGCAGCAGACCTCAAAGCATCGGGAGATTTGGGGGCGATCGTATCTTCAAGCCCCTGGGCACATATTGCCATGTATTCTCCAACCTCTGCCGATCTTGATTCCAACGCGTGGCCACAATCGGGTAGGAATCGAGCATTGAAAGCGATCGGCAACGCACCGGTCGTTATGTTTCACGGAGACGTTCATCTTGGAACGCTCGGACGTCATGGGGTTGACGAATTCAATGACGGCCCGGTGGCCTACTCTTTTCCATCTTTTTCCTCCCGTGCCAGTCGTCACTGGGAACCCATTGTCGATGGCAACAATCGTCTCCCTGGTGCACCCCGTCACACGGGTGAGTTTTATGATCGTTTTGGAAACAAAATCACTGTCTATGGCGCAGGCAATGACCTCAACGGCTACGGCATCATTCTATTCCGTCCAGAGAAGCGTGAAGTGGAGTTACAGTTTCATCCAATGAACGAGGAACGAAAACCCATCAAAGCAATAGTACCAGGCTGGCCCTTTACAGTCACGTTTTGAATCTGGTAACAGTTCAGAATCTGTGCATCTTCTGTGCACAACGGGAAGGCATATCTGTGTCAGGACAGATATCGACAGGCAACGTAGTCGAGAGAGAGGAACGCTGAGCCTGAGGCATTCAAGTTCATTCTGTTCCTTTACTTTTATACTCACATGGATTCAAACTCTTTGCATTGTTCTCAATTCGACCCTTACGACGCATAAGCGTCACTTCGTGCCCTTTCCCCAAATGAGTTCCTGACATTGGAGATACTTATTCTGGTTTATCCAACAAAAGCAAACGAACCATTGCGTTCCCCATGGCATCACCAATTAAAAAATAGCTCTCTGCATTGCCGAACCAGTGATGTCCATGCCCAACATTTGGTGACAATTCTTTCGGACGTGCAAAGTCGGTTGTGGAAACGAACGCCGCTGATCCCTCTGGTGTGATAGCTGCCGCTGCCTTCGCTTGCGCATCACGAATCTCCAGCATCTTCTCACCGGCTTCTTTCCCCATGTTGCCAGTCTCCCCGATCACAACGGGCAGCTCAGGCACAACAAATTCACGACGAAAATCATTCATGAGATGCACGAGATTTTCTGCATACTCCGTTCTCGCCTTGTCATCACCAATATCATTCCAACCTTGGAACCACACCAACCCAGTAAGCTCCAATTTGACATCTTTCAAAGCCGGTATTTCATCACCAGCATGTGCCAAGACATGATGAACGTCTTTCACCATTCGCGTATAGAACTTTCCTGTTTCTCCACCCGCCGTTGGCGGCCGAAAGTCTTTGTAAAGGCTCTTGCCACCCCAACATGTCTTGATCAGAAGAACGGGCTCATCAAAATGATTTCCCATCACATGCCCAAACTGCAACTCAGGGCCGATATGGTGTTGACCGGGATATACCGCAAATCCGATTCCCAACTGTCCAACCTTTAATTCGTGAGGGGTCTGGTAGCGGACCCACACGTCATTCCGAACCATCCATTGACCGGACGCATCTTTCAGATGCGTCATTTTTTCTTTTGTTTGTCCATGTTTGAGTGACCAGATCAAATTCCCTTTCCCCCCGTTGTAATGCTGAGGGTGATCAAGATCGACGACGCCCTGGCCCTCCATATTTGATTGTCCCGCAAGCACAAAAACTTTGGCTATCGTTTCACCCACATCAGCCTTGCACACAGAACCAAGAAAAACCGACAAAATCATAAGTCGCCACATGAAGTCACCTCTCGTGTCAAAGAACTCTGATCGTCATGAACCCGCAACAACATGTGGCGATCAGTGTTAACTCACAACCAACTCAATAACAATCACACAACGCATTGCAGTACGAATCGGGAAGGCAATGAGTATAGCTGCGTGGCAATCAAAACACGCAGCATAAGGGGCGTAAAAAATAGGTACACCGACTTGCACTGCAGGGGCACCGTGAGATGGGTCGAGGCGACCCACCGCAGGTTGAACCAGCAAGTGGCTCCATGCAATCTCCACCACTGCTCAACGAAGCACAGGAAGTCACATCATCATGTGTTATCAAAGCTGCTTGAGTTGCTTGAACCAGGAAATAATACTGCTACTGTCTTGAGACACAGGCCCGAAATAACAATCCGGTCGAACAACGACAATGGTTCCGCTCTTCACGGCTAACGTCTGAGCAAATGCTCTTGCGTCATCAGTCATACTGCCATCTGCGGTCACTGCATCAACGGCCAGAACTCCTGTACCAGCTGCACGAAGCACACGATCCCACATCTCTTCGGTTACCGACCCACGGCCAAGCTTAAACACCGTAAAACTTGTGCCCCTCAAGAGATCATAGATCGTCAGACCGTTATCACCCCAGGGAACTTCCGGACAGCGTCGACCAATCCAGCGATCACCATGTGTTTGTGCAAGTGGGCCTCCACGATATGTAATATCGACTTCAGAGAGTCGTTGCACTGCCATATCTCGAATGGGTGGTATGCCAACGATATACGGCAGTAACCGTCGTCGGAAAAACTTAACACATGGATTCTGATTCATCATGACCCGAAGCATTCTTCCAGAACCCTGAATAACGGCCGCCCCCACCGGATGCCGCTCGTGTTGATAGGTTGCAAGAAGTTCACACGTGGCCTGTTGTTTGATCACCATCGCAAGTTTCCAGGAAAGGTTCACTGCATCCTGAATACTCGTATTCATGCCCTGTCCTCCAGCTGGACTATGAATATGAGCTGCGTCGCCCGCGAGCATGACTCGACCATGACAATACTGGTCAACCTGTCGCTCATTGACACGAAACTCTGAAAGCCACAGTGCTTTTCCTACATTCCACTGACGACATGACCTGTCCTCGAGAATCTGAAGGATGTCCTCATATGTAGGATCGTGTGATGGAACGTCTGGGTTTGTCGGGCCAGCGTCAGCAATGATTCTCCAGATACTCTTTCCATATGGAAAGAGCCCAAGTAACCCGGCTGATGAAAGAAACAGACGAATGTGATCCTCTGGGCCGCTTTCAAGGAGTTCAAGATCTGCCAAAAGCCACCGTCGATCAATCGACACCCCTGGAAATGTAAGACCAAGCCCCTTCCGAACAGTTGAGTGTGCACCGTCAGCACCAATAAGCCAATCACATCGTGCCAGTTCCCCATCCCTAAACTCCACGTCGACTCGCTCTTCACATACGGAAAATGATTGTACTTCTTTCTTTCTTTCTACACGCGCACCGAGTTTTTCAAGGGCATGATTGAGAATGAACTCTGTTCTATTTTGCGGGAGTAGAATACCGTGTGGAAAGAGCCCGGCGTTTTCCCCAAAGCGAATTGCTTCAATGACTGATCCATCATCCTCGAACTGGATTCCCTTGACTGGCCTTCCATGGCGAATGAAGTTGTCAACGGGCACAGACGCATGAAGAACCTCAAGTGATCTTCGCC
>JBDOMS010000591.1:0-3551 GCA_039831735.1 Pirellulales bacterium | reverse complement strand
ATATACAAAACTGCCAGATACATTTTTCTCTTGTGAACAACCAACTCCGGTCCGATACGCAGGACTCACACTCCTCAATAAATCACTTGCTCACGATCTCGGATTGAAGTGGGACATACTTGAATCGTCTGGCGCCTCAATCTTTGTTGGGAATGAACTTCCAAATGGATCAACACCAATTGCACAGGCATATGCAGGCCACCAATTCGGTCACTTTACAAATCTTGGGGATGGTCGAGCTATTCTTCTTGGAGAGCAGATCACACCCGAAGGCAAGCGATTGGATATTCAGCTCAAGGGTGCTGGACGCACGAAGTATTCACGTGGCGGCGATGGAAGAGCAGCCCTTGGACCGATGCTCAGGGAATACATCATCAGTGAGGGAATGCATGCGCTTGGTATTCCAACAACTCGAAGCCTCGCTGTGACAGCAACCGGTGAAACCGTATTCCGTAATACATCCTTACCAGGTGCTATTCTTACCCGCGTTGCAGCAAGTCACATTCGTGTCGGGACATTTCAGTATGCCGCAGCGTTGGGCAATCGTGAAAACTTGTCCGCTCTCCTCGACTACACGATTCGACGACATGATCCAGATGTGTTGTCATCTGAAGAACCCCTCTTTCCTTTTTTAGAATCTCTTATCGATCGACAGGCACAACTACTCGCACACTGGATGCTGATTGGATTTGTTCACGGTGTTATGAATACAGACAATATGGCACTTTCAGGAGAAACAATAGATTATGGACCCTGCGCATTCATGGATGTCTACCATCCTGACACGGTTTTCAGCTCAATCGATCAACAGGGGCGATACGCCTATGCCAATCAACCTGCTATTGCTCAGTGGAATCTTGCTCGACTTGCCGAGAGTCTCATGCAACTCATCGAAGGTCCTCCAGAAAAAGCCGTGGAAAAACTTATTCCCGTTGTCAACACATTTTCTGAGAAATACAACGAGTATTATCTCGCTGGTGCCCGAAAAAAAATAGGCATTGTGACCTCGCAAGATGGTGATCTTGAACTCTTTGAGTCGCTCCTCAATATCATGCAAGATACACAGGCTGATTTTACATCTACCTTTGTAGCATTAGGTCATTCTCTTGAACACGATGTATCACCCTCGAGGAGTATCGCAGTTCCTGCGTTCAAGGCGTGGCGTACTCGTTGGCAGCATCGACTTGACCAAGAATCAGGCTCTCACGAAGACGCTGCTGCACGCATGAAATTGGTAAATCCGGTGATTATCCCAAGGAACCACATCGTTGAAGAAGCTCTTAAAGAAGCTGAGTCTGGAAATCTGGATACCGTTCAGCGTCTCCTAGATGTCCTCAACAATCCTTTCACTGAAACAGCTGAGAACATTCACTACCGGGATGGAAGTCCACCAGAAAGTCCACCTTATTGTACATTCTGTGGGACATAGTGCTCTTGTCCTTTCTTCTACCTTCTTTTTCCAGACATCATCATGCTTTCACATAAATATCATGGACTTGTTTTTTCGCTTGTCATGTCGCTTCTCATGTCTGGGCTGATGTCCCTTGTGATCACTGCTTTTCACACTGGGCTTCACCCCAAACTCATTCCTGCGTGGCTTCAAGCCTGGGGACTTTCGTGGGTAATCGCATGGCCAACAATTATTGTCGTGTCTCCGCTTGTGAATGTTCTTGTCCAATGGATCGTTGAAAGTGACAGTGATTCTGTTACTCAAGAGAAGAAGTAATAGTTCTCAGATACCACTGCCCGCAAGGTTTGTGCAAGATATTGGTGTCCTCAGCTTCACTCGATATTCATGACCTGATTGTTGTTGTCCGGACCACGAAACCATAAACTAATGTGTTCTTTCTTTAAACTGACCTCCTCACTCCTCCTGGAGTAAACTGTCATGCTACGGTATCGATCGGCACTTATTCTGGCATTGTTTTCCTTGAGTCTTTTTATTGCGGAACGCAATATCTATGCTCAGGACAATCGTCCAAATATTCTTTTTATATTTAGTGATGATCACGCACCACACGCAATTGGTGCGTATAACGGTTGGCTCAAGTCAGTCAATCCGACTCCGTGCATTGACTCCTTGGCATCTGAGGGAATGGTCTTTCTCAACAGCTTCTGCACAAATTCAATCTGTGGACCAAGTCGTGCCGTCATACAAACTGGCAAGCACAGCCATAAAAACGGATTTATGAATAATGGAAATACGTTTGACTGGAACCAACAGACGTTTCCCAAGTTACTTCAGGCAGCTGGATATACCACTGCGATATACGGAAAGTCCCATTTGAAAGGCAAACCACAGGGCTTTTCGGATTGGAAAGTACTTCCCGGTCAGGGGCTGTATTACAACCCTGACATGATCACACCAAAGGGTAATACAAAAATTGAGGGACATTGCACGGATATCGTGACTGATCTGGCAGTAGACTGGCTCAAACAAGGGAGAGAAAAAGACAAGCCATTCATGCTGATGGTGCAACACAAAGCCCCTCACCGCAATTGGATGCCGGCACTTCGTCACCTCGATCTGTATGCCGACACAGATCTCCCTGAGCCCGACACCTTGTTTGATACATGGGAAGATAATGCTCCTCCAGCACGGTATCAGGAACTCGAAATCGATCGACACATGCATCTCAATTTTGATTTATTTGTTGATTTGCTGCCATCGTTTGATGGCAATGCTATTCCAGGTCGACTTGATAAGTCTGCCTGGCGAAACATGCAACGAATGACCACTGCACAACTTCAAGCGTGGCGAAAGGCATACGAACCCCGTGATACGGCATTTCATGCTGAAAATCTTTCAGGAAAATCACTTGTTCGATGGAAATACCAGCGATACGCCAAGAATTACCTGCGGTGCATAAAGGGAGTAGACGAGAGTGTTGGCATTCTGATGCAGACTCTTGAAGACCTTGGATTAAGTGACAATACCGTTGTGATCTATTCTTCTGATCAAGGCTTTTATGTTGGGGATCATGGTTGGTATGACAAACGATGGATGTACGATGAATCGATGAAGATGCCATTCATTGTGAAGTGGCCTGGTGTGACACAACCAGGAACATACAACGATGATCTGATTCAAAACTTAGACTATGCAGAAACATTTTTAGAAATGGCAAAAGCCGAGATTCCTGATGACATGCAAGGTAGATCACTTGTTCCCCTCCTCGAGGGGAATACTCCCTCAGATTGGCGTGATAGTGTCTATTACCACTACTATGAATACCCAAGTGTTCATATGGTGCCACGTCATTACGGCATCCGTACCAAACACCATAAGTTGATGCACTTCTATCAGTTTGACGAGTGGGAGTTTTATGATCTCAAAAAGGATCCTGATGAATTGACAAACGTCTATCCCGACAATGAGTACTCAGAAATGATTTCGAAGTCAAAGGCTGAACTTGAGCATCTGCGAAGGTTCTATGATGACGATAGTGATGTGTCGGTAAAACCAAAGTCATGGCAAATTGAGATCCGGCAATCCCAGGCTTCAAACAAATAATCGTGGTCTCGGTCTTACGTCATTCTTGTAGTACTGA
>JBDOMS010000012.1:0-15934 GCA_039831735.1 Pirellulales bacterium | reverse complement strand
ACAGTTTGTGATGTACTCACTGAGGAATTATTACTCGATGGGAACAGTAAACAGAATCTAGCGACGTTTTGTCAGACATGGGAAAGCCCTCAGGTTCATAAGTTGATGGATCTAGCGATAGATAAGAATCTGATTGATAAGGATGAGTATCCTCAGACAGCAGAGATCGAGCAGCGGTGCGTCGCCATTCTCTCTGATCTATGGAATGCACCAGGAAAACCAGTTGGTTGTTCCACAGTAGGCTCAAGTGAAGCAGCAATGCTTGGTGGGATGGCAGCCAAGTGGAGGTGGCGAGATCGGCAGAAAGCGGCAGGGAAGCCCACGGATCGCCCGAATATGGTGTGTGGGAGTGTTCAAATTTGCTGGAAAAAATTTGCCCGTTACTGGGACATTGAAATGCGGGAAGTAGAGATGAAGCAAGGGCGTCTTTGTATGGAGCCCGATGATGTGCTGGCGCAGGTTGATGAGAATACTATTTTCGTCGTACCAACGCTCGGCGTGACCTATCACGGACTCTATGAGGACGTTGCGGGAATAGCAGCCGCACTCGATGATTTGCAGCAGCGAACTGGATTGGATGTACCCATCCATGTTGATGCAGCAAGTGGAGGCTTTGTTGTTCCATTCACTGATCCGGAACATGAACAATGGGATTTTCGTCTCCCACGAGTCAAGTCTATCAACGCGTCTGGTCATAAGTTTGGGCTAGCTCCTCTTGGAGTTGGATGGGTGCTTTGGCGGGAGCCTCAGGATCTTCCAGATGACCTGGTTTTTCATGTGAGTTATTTGGGCGGTGATATGCCGACGTTCCAAATCAACTTTTCTCGACCAGCTGGGCAAGTGATTGCACAGTATTTCAATTATGTGCGACTTGGACGAATTGGTTACGCGACTATTCACAATGAGGCGCACGCTGTCGCTCAGTGGTGTGCAAAAAAGATCTCTGATATTGATGGATTTGAGATTATTCATGACGGAAATCCAAAACATGGAATCCCAACCTTGGTATGGACGCTTGCTGCTGACGCAAATAAACCATACACGCTCTACGATCTTGCCGACCGTTTGCGTATGCGAGGATGGCAAGTCCCTGCCTATCCATTTACAGGAGAGCTTGCAAATCAAGGATTTCAACGCATTCTTGTGAAGCGAGATTTTAATCGGGAAATGGCAGATATTCTCATGCAGGATATTCTGCAGGCCATTGACTACCTTGAGACGCATCCAACAAGTACGCCACGCCTACAGGCTCAAGGCGGATACAACCACATGTGAGATTATGTTGGGTGACCTTTCAAGTCTTATTTCACAACTTCATTCTCAGGATTCTCTGGTTCGTGCCTCGGCAGCAGAGTCCATATGCCACTTGGGTGCTGATGCCCTCCCAGCAACCATTGCATTACTGGAAGCGTGTCGAGATAAAGAGGACCAGGTGCGTGAATGGGCTGTCGCAGCATTGGAGGACCTTGGACCACCGGCCACTGCATCTATTCCCCAACTCACCTTGATGATTGGTGACAAGGATCCGCTTGTGGAGTATTGGGCTATTACGTTACTCGGGAGATGTGGAGAAAATGCGAGGAATGCCGTTCCAGATCTCGTGGCGAGAATTGATTCCGAAAAAGATCTTTCTGTGCGTCAGAGAGCATTATGGGCGATTTGCAAAATAAGACCATCTCTTTCGGTAGTTCAGGATGTTTTGGAAAAGGTTGCGGCTCATGACGATCCACGGCTATCTGCTTTGGCTCGAAGGGTCATCATGAGTCTGAAGTAGGTATACCAACTTCTGCGTGATGACTTGCTTCCCTGCCGATATATAAGGCACGGGAGGTAGGAGTGTCGAAGAAAAAAAAATCTAAGAAAAGAAAATCATCATCGTCTCTCAAGTCAATGTGGCTTGCGCTCACAACCATAGCTTCGATCATCGGTGGAACAGGTGTGTCAGGATGGGTGAATCCCAATCTGCCAGTCATTGGTCCCATTGTGACGTCTGTTGTCTCGATGTCGATGAATAGCTCAAACGCAGCGCCGCCGGGGATTCAAAATAATCCTATGCAGGCGGCTCCGTCTTCTACTCATCCGAGCAGTGGATGGGGCGGTACAGTGTCGCAGTGGATCGGGGCATCTTCTTCGATACCAGTTCAGCCACACCAACCACTTCCTCTACCAAGAGCGCCCGTATCATCGGTTTCACGTGCAGACATCTCAATGGCTACATCGGCTCAAACTCAGGTCGCACCGCATGGTAAGCCAACAGACTCTGTCCTCATATGCAGTTTCAATATTCAAGTTTTCGGTGAATCAAAGCTTAGAAAACCAGATGTCGTCAATGTGTTGGCACAAGTTGTACGGATGTTTGATATCGTTGCCATCCAGGAGGTTCGGGCGAAATCAGATTCCATTATTCCAACATTTGTACAAGCAGTGAATGCAGATGGTAGTCAATACCATTGGGTGATTGGGCCAAGGCTTGGACGGACCTCAAGTAAAGAACAATATACGTTCGTCTACGATACGTCTCGTGTTGAGGTGGATTCTACGACACTTGGAACAGCTCCAAATCCAAAGGATTTACTCCATCGTCCACCTATGTTTGCACGATTTCGAACACGAGCGAATCCGATGGAAGCAGCATTTTCATTTTGGTTAGTTGATATTCACACTGACCCTGATGAAGTGCCACAGGAAGTCGATGCGTTAGCTGATGTATTTGTTGCTATGCAGCAAGCACGATCAGATGAGGATGATGTTATTTTGTTGGGAGACTTGAATGCAGCACCAAAACAGTTTGGTCGTATAGCGACAATTCCAAACATCACATGGGCAGTGTCGGGAACAACGACAAATACTCGTCGGAGCAAAACCTATGACAATATTGTCTTTAGCAAATTTGCTACAAGGGAATATCAGGGAAGGTGGGGGGTCCTGGATTTACAAAGTACGTTTGGTCTGTCACTTGATGCCGCATTGCGTGTCTCTGACCACAACCCTGTATGGGCAGCATTTTCACCATGGGAAGTCCGTTAGCCTACTACGATCCAAGACGTAGGCCAGCCCAGACCGCCAACACACTGAGGGTATTCGTGGAGAGCATATACAATAATGCAATGCCTATGCGGCCATCACTTAGCAGTTGAGCTGACTGAAAGGCAAAGCTTGAGTATGTCGTAAATCCGCCAAGCAGACCAAGAAGTAAGGCAAGTTCGTATTCCGCGGGCAAGGTGTTCACACGTGCGAAAGCCACGATTCCACCGAATGCAAATGAACCAAGGATATTGACCACAAATGTGCCCCACAGGCCTGTGCCGACCCACCATATAGAGAGAGTGGTACAACCAGCCCGGAGTAGAGTGCCGATAGCGCCTGCGCCTCCGATAAGCAAGGCATTGATAAGTAGGGCCATTGAACGTCTCCAGGGTACTTGGGTAACGAGGTGAAAACAAAACCAAAGTGAGCGTACGTGCGTATAGTTCAACAAGTGTCACATTATGGAACAGCCAAGGAGGGTTGAATCATGGATCCACATTTCAATGAGTATTTGTCAGCAGTCCGATGTATGCAAGAGTTTTATGGTGAGACAACTGAGGATGTGCCAAGTGAATTTCAACAGGAACAAGTTGTAGAGAGGCCTGAAGTGGTTGTAAGTTAGCAGTACATGTGCATGACTGCAAAAGGTCTAACATCATCGAAGGAACGACCGACACAACGCGCATCGAAACTGCTTTCTACTTTTTACGGTTCTAGCTTGTGATGGTGTTGGTAGTGTTGGCGCAAGATATCTTTGCCGTAATCATTCCCATTTGGGGTTCGGATGACAGCATGGATATGATCTCGAGAAGGTTCCTGAGAGCGGAATGGAGCCACTCGACGCTGGTGGTCAAATTCAATAAGAAGAACGGGGCTGTGAATTCGGTAGTAGAAAACTCCGTTTGGTCTTGTGTCACCAATCCATGCAAAATATGTCTCATTTAGGTGTTTTTTCACTTCATCCATTTTTATCTTCGCATGACCTTTTCGAAGCGTGCCAATGTACTCCTCAATGACATCGAGAAGGAAAGTTTTTTGTTTTTCATTCAGCCTTTCAGCTGGTATGCCGGCATAGTCGAGATCAAGATTATCTTGGTAGGCCTGTGCCAGTGCGTTATTTCCAAGCTTGGACGTTGAAAGGACAGCTTCTTTCTTCTGTTCATCAGTTAGTGACGCTACAAGTGTGAATCCTTTTTTTTGTTCCTGCTGCATTACAGATGTGCCTCGAAATCGTCCTGTTATCGCATGAACTGGCTCACTCCCGATAAAGACAGGGGACATTACTACCTGATCCCCCAAGACAAAATAGTTGATCACAAGATGATGGCCATCAATTTGCCATCCCCATGGTTCAGTCAGTGAAGGAGTTCCCATGATTGTGATCCAGTAAAGCCATTCTCCATATTCATCAAAGTTTTCCGCAAGTTCGGCGAGGGTGCCATTGAGTTTCATGATGTCTTGCGATTGCTTCAGGCCTTTTGCACTCAGGCTGGCCTTGAGGAGACCAAAGGCTAATGTACGTTGTTGATCTGACATGTCATTAAATCCGACACCTTGTCTTTTCATAAAATGTCGGTTGTCCCAGAGTTGCCATTCCTTGTCATCGATTGGAAAAAGAGTAAGCCTTCTTTGTTCTTCAGAAAGACCATCAAGGAATAACTGAGCTGCTTCAACGATCGGCTTTGTGCTGACGCCGGTAGAGGCAATGTTGAATAAGCCTTCCTGCTTAGCACCACCTGCAAAAATCCCACGATAGGGCTGCACTGTCATATTTCTATTTCCACGGCGCGGACGGCGTGACGGCGGTTGTGCAAAGGCGGCAGCATCGGCGGCGATGATCACAAGAAGTGTGCACGTGAAAAATAAATACTTTTGCATTTTTGAATCCATATAAGGAATCTGGAAAAGGAATAGAATCCGATAACCTCATGTTTTGATGATGTCATGGATGACATGGCCATGGACATTTGTCAGACGACGTTCAAGTCCATTATGGTAAAAGGTGAGTCGTTCGTGATCGAGGCCCATCAGATGAAGAAGTGTGGCATTGAAGTCATACACCGTTTGTGGATTGACTTCTGCCTTAAATCCAAATTCGTCACTCTGACCGTGGCTATAGCCTTTTTTAACGCCTGCTCCTGCAAGAAAACAGGTAAAAGCACTTGGGTTGTGATCCCGCCCAGTTCCATTCGCTTGCAGGAATGGCATCCGTCCAAACTCAGTCGCCCACACCACCAGCGTGTGATCAAGAAGGCCACGTTGTTTCATATCAGTCAGTAACGCCGCTGTAGGCTGATCCATAATCTCAGCCTGCATTGCATGTGTTTGGAGTATGTCAGAGTGAGAGTCCCAGTTCGTGATACCATTACCACCGGATGGATCACTGCCATTGAAAAGTTGAACAACACGAACACCTTTTTCAACAAGACGTCTTGCAAGAATGCAATTTTTTGCATATTCGCGACGAAGATCACTCCCTTGATTGACGCCATAAGCAGTCAATGTTTTCTCTGTTTCACCAGAGAGGTCCATAACATCGGGAACGGAAGTCTGCATTCGTCCTGCTAATTCATAGCTTGCAATGCGGCCAGCAAGATTGGCATCCCCAGGATATTTTTCAAGGTGGGAAGCATTGAGTCGCTCCAGTAAATCAAGTGCCATGCGATCATCTTCGGGGCGTAAACTCTCAGGCCGTCTCAGATTGTTTGGTGGATTCTTTGCATTAAAGTCTGTTCCTTGAAAGGCAGCTGGCAGGAAACCATTCCCAAAATTATTTTTGCCACTCCGTGCCAAGCCACGTGGATCATTGATTGCTACAAAAGCAGGAAGTTCTTGATCCTCGGTTCCTAGTGCATACGTAACCCATGCACCGAATGATGGAAAACCTTCCATCGTGAATCCTGTATTCATAAAGTTTTCACCCTGAGGGTGAGCGCTCGTATCAGTTGTCAGAGAATGCAGGAAGCAGAAATCATCGACCTGTTCAGCGAGATTGGGGAGTAACTCCGACACCATCTTGCCAGTTTCACCACGTGGCTTGAAGTCCCAAAATGGTTTGGCAATGTTTCCACTTGGGCCCTCAAATGTGACAGCCGGTAACCCAGGTGGCTTCTGTCCATGAAATTTGAAGAGTGCTGGTTTGTAATCGAATGTATCAACGTGACTAACAGCACCAGGAAGATAAATGACCAATACTTGTCGAGCTAAGGTTTTGAAGTGTGGCGGACGTGGCAAGTAGGGATTATTTGGATCAATATCTGGACGAATAGGTGTTTTTCCACTGAAACCGGTAGATGTTTCTGCAAGTAATCCTTCTTTGCAAAGCAGTGCGGTTAGCCCAAGGCCTGCAGCTGAAAGCCCAGATGTTCCGAGAAAGCCACGTCGGTTCAATAAATGGCGGCCATGAAGAGAAAGTTGTTCTGGATTCGACATCAAGCCACCTTAGGGGAGAAATGCAAATTCATTTGAATTGATGAGTGCCCGACAAACCATTGAAAGGTCGTCATGCTCAATGAGTTCTGAACATATATCTCGTTCATGTGTTGTTGGCTGTCGACCAAGCAAAAGCTCAAAACAGCGAGCGACTGCATGAGAAGCATTCCCTTTGCAGTCATTTTTGGCGCGTTGGGCTATTTGCCGAGACTGATCAATCACAAAAGTACTATTCATCAGATTGAGTGCCTGAAGCGGAGTGGTTGAGATTGGTCGCTTGGCTCGAACCTGCCCACAGTCAGGAAAATCAAAAGCCGTGAAAAGCTGATCATCCACTCGGCGCATACGTTCTTGATAGATCATTCTTCGCCATGTATTGGGACCATTATTATCAATCACTTTCCACTGGGCATATGTCGCCTTTTCGTTGTGAATACGATAACTCCGTCCTCCGACAGTCAAATCAAGGTTGCCAGAAGCTTGCAGGATGGCATCACGAATCACCTCAGCCTCCATGCGCTTAGGTGGAAATCGCCATAAAAGCCTTGAGTCAGCATCAATGCGTAGGCCCTCAGCATAGGGTTGACTGGACTGCTGAAATGCCTTGGAAAGAACTATCTGACGAATGAGGGATTTCATGGACCATGCAGATGCCTCGTGAGTGCGCGGCGTTACGAACTCAGCGGCGAGCCAATTGAGTAAGTCTTCGTGGGAGGGTGATGCTCCAGCATGCCCAAAGTCACCGGTTGTCGCGACGAGACCATTACCGAAAATATGGTGCCATATGCGATTTACCATGACACGAGACGTAAGTGGATTCTTCGGATCAGTAATCCAAGTTGCAAAGGCCCGTCTTCTCTGTGGTCCTGAAGCGTCAGATGTTATACCGAGATCACCATTGAGCAGCGAGGGTGCTGCCGGAAAAATTTCATCACGAGGATTTTCAGGACTACCACGGAGAAGAACGCGGGTGACCACTGGTTGAATCATCCGTCCAACGAAACTTGGACGTGGTCCCTCTTCCAAAAGTTGATTGATAAGACCTTGCACATTATTCAGTGCAACTTTCCGTTCTGGGTGAATCTCAGGTAGTTTTTTATTGATATACCACGAGCCAACCCAAGCCTTCCATTCATCATGTTCATTTAGAATGTCAACATCAAACTCATAGCGAGGGAGCCCCGGTTTTTTTTCCAGATAATCAGTGTCGTAGAAGTATTCACGATTATTACTCAGACGTAAGCGAGTAATTGTTTCGGGCTGTGGAAATTCCAATTGAAGCCACGGTCTTTCATCATCTTTCTCCACTTTGCCGCGCCAAACCATGGTGCCAAATTCACCGTCATTCACACGATCAATAGGATTCCTATCCTCAAAACCCTGTGATGGATATCCCTTAAGTCTTGTGCCGTTGCGTGAATGAGCCACATTCATGTTTTCTATAGAAAATACCTCTAACTCATCCAATGAAACATTTGGCATTTTGAAACGGATACGTATGGCTTTGGTTGTCACGGGTTGAAAATGAAGTTCTCGATAAGCGCCCCAGTTTTCCTCCCAGCCACCGAATTGACGTAATGTTTTTCGTTGAGCAGCAATCTGCTTCCATAATTCACGCCCTTTTTGCTTGAGAGGATGACTCTCGGAATACTCAGGGTGTCGACTCCCAAACTCAATATCCTGAAAGACTGCTGTCATTGCGTAATAGTCACGAATGGTAAGTGGATCAAACTTATGGTTGTGGCAGCGGGCACAACCAATCGTGACGCCCATTACAGAAGCCCCAATGGTCTGCATGATTTCATCCATTCGATCAGCACGAGCCTGACGAATAGCTGATGGTTCCCTGCCAACGGTGGCTGCAGGCACATGCGGGCCAGCTACGAGAAAGCCCGTTGCCTCACCAACACCCATCGTGTCACCAGCAATCTGTTCACGGAGAAACTGGTCATAGGGTTTATCATCGTTGAATGAACGAATGACGTAATCACGATAGACCCAGGCGTTCTTTCGGTAGAGATTGGCTTCAGAACCATTTGTTTCGGCCCACCGAATCACATCAAGCCAGTGTTGGGCCCAACGCTCGCCAAAATGAGGTGATGCAATTAACCGTGACACAGCATCCCGATATGCCCTTTCGGGATCATCTTTCCACGCAGTCAGAAACGCTTTGGTTTCCCTTGGTGTTGGTGGAAGGCCAGTCAATACGATCGACACACGACGCAAAAGAACACGGGGGCTTGCGGGCTGAGAATAGGTTAGATTGTGCTGTTCCAGATCCCTCAGGACAAAGGCATCAATAGGATGACTAATCTGAGGCATACCGACTTCGGGCACGGATGGGCGAACAACAGGCTGAAACGACCAGAGATCTACCTCTTCTTGTCCCACATCATCCATTTGCCCTGGCCAGATGGCACCGTCTGCAATCCAACGTTCAATGAGATCAATTTCATGTGAGGGAATACGATCTTCATCTGGAGGCATCGTATTATCGGCATCCAGATGCTTGACAACGTCAAGAAGATAACTTTTGTCTGGATGATGAGGTACAACGGCTGCAAGGCCAGAGTTACCACCTCGTAACATGCTGCCACGGTCATCAAGACGAAGACCAGACTCAGGTTCGTCGTCACCATGACAGTCCCAACACCGGTGTTCTAAAATCGGTGCAATATCTCGCTCGAATTCAATATCATCAGCGTGCACCGACACGAAGAAAAGCGTTGTGGATAGCCCAACGAAGATAGCTCGATATATCAGCAAAAACCCCTCACTCAGTTTCATGCTCGTTTGAATTTCTTTTATGTGAAAAAAGCCAGTCAAAAAATTCCTGTGACGTATAGACCTTCCGGCTCGCTCCATGACCTTCATTGGGGAAGATTGTACATCGAGCCTCTGTTCCGCCTTTCTCGCGTATGAGCTTTACCATTCGCTCTGATCGATCAGCAGGCACAACAGCGTCATTTTCACCGTGGAATGCCCATACGGGAATTGTAGACAGATTTTCAGCCCACAAATCAAGTTCTGGAGTAACGTCTTTGGGGCCATTTGCTCCGAGACCACCAACAATTGGTGCGATGGCCGCAAAGTGCTGTGGTGAATGGGCTGCCCATGCCCATGTTCCATATCCTCCCATACTATTTCCAGTGAGGTAAATCCGTGAATGATTTACCGGCATGTTTGCACAGATGTGTTCATACAGGATATCGAGATCTTCTGGCCGCCAGCCTTGTATGGCCTGAGGGGCAATCACAATAGAAGGTTCTTTGACAAATTGACCAATGCCACGCTCCACACCACGACAGATTTGTCGAACTTTTTGAATGTTCGAACCACGTCCTCCAGCCCCATGTAAAAAAATCAAAACAGGAAAGTTTTTCTTTGTGGTATCACTCTCAGGTGTAGATGCGAGAAAGTCAGCATTTAAAGACTGTGTGCGCTGATGAACCTTGGTTGGTAGTGTTTGAATCGTCAGTTCTGTAGCGTGAACACATGCACCACAAAGAGCAATCAGTGTTGCGAACCCGAACAGTATTCGAAAGAGCCAACAAGATTGCTGCGTTGTTGAATACAACATAGGAGCTTCTCCGCTTCGTTTATTTTTTAGGCTCAGGATCAAATTTCATCCGAAACGCTTTGTATTCTGGCCAAGTCAGCGTTCCATCATTATTTGTATCCGCACCCGGATGCTTTTCAAAGTATTGGTTTTTCCATTCTTCAGCACTCAGTTTTTGAACAGTATTGTTTTTTGTGCTATTTGCTGGCCGGAATGGAGGTTGGGGAGGCATTGCAGAGTCTGGACTGGGAATTCTTGATCGAAGTTTTTCTCGAAAGTCATTCAGTGTTGCATGGTAGTGTGAGTGGGTAGCGAGATTATTCCATTCGTGAGGATCGTTCACGCAGTCATACAATTCCTCTTTTCCATTTTCGTAGCGAATATATCGCCAGCCTTTGCCACGAAGTGCATAGCTTTCTTTTTGTGGATCATATTTCATGCGCCATTTGTATAAGGCTGTGAGTGCTTCGTCGGGACCATCCCAAGTTCCATGAGTAGGATCCTTGAGAAGAGATCGAAAGCTATGGCCATCAAGAGGATGACCTTTTTCATTTTTCATAGTGTCACCCTGCAGGTCACAAAGATCAATCAATGTTGGGTAGATGTCAACTAAAGACACAGGTTGGTTACATGTTGTTCCTGTGACGGCCACGTCTGGAGCTCGTACAATGAGTGGGATGCGGGTGCTTTCCTGCCATAACGAGTTTTTATAGAGATAGTCCTTTTCGCCCATGCCCCATCCATGGTCACTTGTAAGAATAATGATGGTGTTTGTCTTTAGTTCCGTGCCATCGATCACGTCCAGAATACGTCCAATTTGCTCATCGACGGATGCAATACTTGCGAGGTATGCCTGTATAAAATATCGAAGAGCTTCATCTCGTGATCCATATGATTTGACGAGTGTATGGAAAAGCTTGTGACCCATGTCTTCTGTGCGGGACGAGTCTGGTTCTTTACCCGTTGGCAAGCCGCGGATGGTATGAGCGAAGGTATCATCGATATCACCGTCGAGAATCTCAGGTAAGTCGATGTCGTCGATTGGGAACATATCAAAGAAACGTTGTGGGACGATCAGTGGAGTGTGTGGACGGATAAAACCAACACCCATAAAAAAAGGAATACGGTTCTTTGCCGTTGTTGCAGCAAGTTCCTGTAACTTATTGATTGCCCATTCACCATTTTTTTCGTCAGGGGTTGGGTCATGCTTTTCTGCAGAATAAATCTTCAATTCATCAACAGATTGCCAACCACCGGTGCGCCACATAAGTGGTTGACCATTGCTACTCGTTTTTCCGTCAAGGCTCACAAGTGGTCCGAAAGATCCGTCGACTGCCCCAATTTCACAGTACGGAGCAGGCGTATCAGGGTGTGGAAGATTATTTTTCCCGTCGTAGGCAAAAGGGCCATAGTCAGCCCGGTTGCCAAAGCTCTTCCATTCTCCACGAACCATATGGTGGAGTAGTTTTCCAGTTCCTAAGGTGTAGTAGTTATTCAAACGAAAGTAGTCCATAAGCGTTCGTGAGTTCTTGAGGACGTCATATGTATCCCACTTCGTAAAGCCGTAACAGCCTGAGTTATGTGGATAGATTCCAGAAAAAAGGCATGCACGGGATGGGCCACATATCGGAATATTGCAATGTGCCTGAGTGAATCGTACACCCGATGCTGCCAGCCGGACCATATTTGGCGTAACGGCCTTTCGATATCCACCGAATCCATCGACATAGTCATTCAGATCATCACATAAAATCAATAGCACATTGGGATGGCCTGATTTTTCTGCAGGAGTCTCTAATGCAAAGCATGTCGATGTGATCATACCGAGTACAAGCAGACAGAGACTCATTCTCCAAAAATAAAGACATGATATACGATCCATGGAATCTCTCCGTTACCTTTGCACGATCAGTGACTGTCACACGTCATCACGCATGACGATGGTTTAAGTGAAGAAAAACTTTTATTTCGATTCACGTGTTATAGAAATACTATACTCAGTTTTCAGGCACGCTGAACTTTATAAAAAAGGGCGGAGCATCCATCAGAGGTTGAGAGAGGTGTGCCCACTGGGAGAAAGCCTGCCTTAGCAAGCATCGCGTGATGTTCCGAAAGTGTGTAACACGTGCCTTCTCCCAGAGTCAGCTTCAGTAGAGTGAGTGCATAACATGCCATCCATAGTGCATGGATCCATTCAGAATCAGATGTATAGTGAGTCGTCAGGAGTGGTTCATGAATGCAAACAATTCCATCTTCTGAAATACCATGTCGAATATTTTCTAGGATTTTAGCGTATTCTCGTGGCTGCCAGTCGTGGGCTGTATTAGAAAGAATATAAACATCTGCTTGTGGAACTGCATGAAAAAAATTTGTTTCATTGAGCATTATCTTGCTCGTATTCATTTGCTCGCGAGTGATGATGTCGCGGACGAATGTCATTGCATTTGATCTGTCGACCAGGATGGCTCTTTCAAGAGCTGGCAGTTCATATAGACATGCATTTGCCACATAAGGCGAGCCGGCTCCTATGTCGGCAAGTGTTTCGCATGACGGTGCTACTGCAGCGAGGCCCAACGCAAGAGGTTCTGCAAAATTCCGTGCCCGTGCCGCAAGCCCATATGCAACCTCCTGAGCACCAGCCGTATCATCCATAATACTCGAGTCATTATCATGGTGGCTGTAAAGAGGGACAAACCGTTTGTGAGGATTCCCTCGAAGGATGTTGATCAAATCCTCCACGTCGTTACCACTGCCCATTCCAAGATATGGCTTACGGCTTGTTGGAAGATCTTCAGATAAGCATTCTTTGGCAAGCTGTGTGAGCTGGAAGGAACCCTCACGTGTTTCAAGAATTCCCATCACGCTCAGAAGAGAAAAAAATGTGCGTGCACTTTGTTGCGTAAAGCCAAGTTCTTGACACAAATCATCCTGTGAAAGTTGACGATTTCCAATGAGCTCGACAAGCTTGATCCGCATGACGACTCGAAGGGCAAGGGCGGCTTCTTCAAATCGCAATAATGCGTACAGTCTTTCAGGTCCAGGCATCATTTCACTTCAGGGTTTGTCAAATGCCGGTAACAACATCTGTGGAAGTTTACGAAGCATGGTGCCCATGCCTTTATTATGGGAGGTGACAACAGCAATCAAATCGAGGTCAGGAAATAGAAAAAGAAATTGTCCACCTGCGCCTCGTCCTTGTTTTGATTGATACAGTCTTCCAGCCACTTCAAAGTTTTCGGTCCACCAAAAATATCCATAAGATGTATTGGAACCTGTTTTCTGAAGAGGACTGGTGGCGCGGTCAATAAATGTTTCAGGAAGAAGTTGATTTCCATGCCAGCGACCGTGTGATAGTACAAGGAGGCCTATTTTTACCATGTCACGGGAGCAAAAACTTGACCCAGCAGCTGCCTTTGGCAGACCACTAACATCTGTTTGCCAGTGGTAGTTGCTAATACCTAACGGCAGTAGCAGCTGGGTGCGAATAAATTCATCGGCAGAGCCTGGGACAGCAGACTCAAGTACCTGCATCGTGATCGATGGATCAGAAGACTGATACTTAAAGGCCCGAGGTGGAGCAGGAATGGCAGAGCTGTTTTCTAGAAATGCCTGAACATGCCCCTGACCATGAAGTTGTTGTGGCGTTTGGCGAAGGAGCCGAGTCGTTTGATCACTGAGTCGAATACCTGAAGTCATTTGCATGACATGGTCGAGGGTGATGTTATCTACTCCATTCACAAGGGATGCTCGATCAAGTTCTTTTAGAAAGGAAACAATCGGCTTATCAAGGTCGGACATCGAGAGGTGACCCAATGCGATGGCTCTCCCAACGGCAAGTGCAGTGTACGACTTGGTAATCGACATCTGGTAATGCGGATAGTTGATACGTCCACGACGGAAGTAGGACTCGAAGAGAAGTTTACCTTGATAGCAGATTAGGAGACTGTCGATCTGACCGATCTTTGGATTTTCTGAAAAATCAGCGATTTCGTGAGCAAAGCGCAGCACACGATCTCGTTGCCCTCCATCAATACCAAGTGTTCCCACTTCAAGTCCATCATGTCGGTTCTCTGGCGAGCTATTAATAAACGGTTGTGGAAGATCCGGAATTTTCTGTTCGAGTTGATATGAGATATCGTGAGCACACAGACCGAGAACCTCAGGGGCCAGACCATTGGCGATGCGTGTCTCTGACGCTAGGCAAGTTGCGCAGATCAGCACGAGCATAGCGTTTGAGAACAATAAGAAGACAGAACGCTTCCAAGTAGTCATGAGATGCAATTGGGTGCGCATGGTAGCCTTGGTGTCGATCCACACACAGTGAATAATTAAATAACTAATAGGTCTTAGCCTTCTGCTGGGGCCATTGCTTTTTTCCAGCCTGCACGGAGTTGTCTGGTGAGTTGCTGAACAAGCGCTGGGTGTTGGTAGGCAATGTTGTGTTTTTCATATGGATCTGTTTGATGATCAAACAACTCGGTAAACACAGGTAAGTCGTCAGGATGTCTACGATCCTGCCACACAACAAGGCGATAGTGTTCGGTGCGCATGGAATAACCCATCAGGTGTTCCTCAAAGAGTTCACGATCCCATCGAGTACCCTGTTGATTGATAATGCGCTGCTCCACTTCTTTAATCAATGGGCCAAACCACGTTTCTCTCATGCCGTGAGAGAGTGGATTGGCTGCCCATTCTCTGAGTGCTGGATTAGGGTATTGACTGAAAGCTGCTTCTTTCCATTGCTTGTTTGGATCATTGAGGAGCGGTAGAAAACTCTGGCCTTCAAGATGTTTGGGTTTTGAAACATTCGCAAGATCACAAAGTGTTGGAAAAAGATCTACAAGTTCAACGAGTGCATTCGATTTTTTTCCTCGAATTTTCATATCAGGTGTCGAGAGAATCAAAGGTACTCTGGTTGCTATTTCATAGTTTGTCGCTTTTCCCCAAACACCCATGTCACCAAGATGCCAGCCATGATCACCCCATACAACGATGATTGTGTTGTTGCGCAGTCCACTGTTTTCAAGGGCCTCAAGGAGGAGGCCGATCTGGGCATCAACATAACTCGTGCTCGCGAGATATGCATGCTTGAGCGTGCGTGCTAACTGTTGGTCAAGAGGGCCATATTTTGGAATATTGGATCGAGTACGGAGTTCAAAAGAGGCATGAAGTCCCATCGCAGCACCATCCGTTGGAGGTGCTCCATCAGTAATAATTGGTATTTCGGATGGGTCGTAGAGATTCCAGTATTTTTCTGGAGCACACCAGTTGAGGTGAGGAAGAACATAGCCCATGGCGAGAAAAAAAGGCTTTTTATTTTCGGCCATCTCGCGCATGGTTTTTATTGCGAGCAGCGTGTTATATCCATCGATATAGGCATGGTCCGGAACATCGGCCTTCTCAAAAGCCGGACCACTTGCCAAACCGCGTCGAGCTGCGTCTCCATATTTGGCAAACATCTTTTCAAAATTTTCCTGTCGAAGTTTGACGTTCTCAGGAAGTCGATACGGTCCATTTGGCTTCTTTATGTTAGGTCCAAGCCGCTTGGCGGCTTCCCGACTCCATGAACGGCCATCATCTGTATCGCCGTGATGAAAGATTTTTCCAACATACGCAGCCTCATATCCATTGGCGATGAGATGCTCTGGAAGCGTCAGAATATCCGGCTGAAGTTCACGAAGTGAAATATGATTATGAAAAAGCCCAGTTGTTTCTGGGCGAGCGCCAGTCATGAGACTTGCTCGCGATGGTCGGCAGATGGCCTGCTGACAATATGCTCGAGTAAAGAGAAGTCCATGATGAGCCAATTGATCCAGATGGGGAGTCTGAGCAATTGGAGAACCATAACACCCAAGTTCAGGACGTAAATCATCAACAGCAATAAAGAGAATATTTGGTTGTTCAGCAGCATGAATA
>JBDOMS010000522.1:0-3571 GCA_039831735.1 Pirellulales bacterium | reverse complement strand
TTACTTCCTCCGCCGAGCGGTTATTTCCAACAGTGACCTCAATCGGCGTTGCATTGAGAACGTTTGCATACGCACCAACCTGGAAAGACGTTCCCTCAAAATCTCCGTCAGTGATGGAAATAAATGTGTTCGTGGCAAACTCTGCTGTTGTATCAGCAAGTGCGACACGCCTGAGTACAAATGGCGTTGTTGTACTTCCCAACTGGGCAATTTGATAGAGCCCGTTTTCTTCCTGATTGGTCTGTCCTCGTAACAGTACAATATCTCGAACACGTAGCAGCCCATCGCCTGCATCATTTCGAAGGGAGTCACCAGGAAAAACTGCTGCAAAGTTGGGATTGAGATTGAGGCTTCCATTGTTAAGGGCTGTCAAGGTTGCAGGTGTGATACCTGGTACATTCTGGGCATAGATTGCATTCAGATTACCTCCTGATGCATTGTCGGCTGATGCAACACGAGCCACCAGCGCCCCGTCACCTGCTAATGGTGCATCAAGCACGAAGAGATCACCTTGTGTCGATCGCACGGCAACATTCCCAGCAGCCTGCATGGATGACGCCGTACCAGCAAGCAGTCCGGGCGCATCACCCATCACCAGATCAGCCGCTGTTTGGGCTGTGACATCAATACTTCCTCGCGGCGCCGAGACAAGAATGTTATCTGTGCCACGAAGCCGAGCTTTCAACGCAGCACGACCAGTACTATCATTGGGGTCGATACCTTGAACGACCACAGACGCCAGACCATTTGCATCAACAACAAACTCAGCGTCATCAGATTCAATGATGGATACAACATCTTCAGCATCAATATTTATGTAACGACTGTCTGTACGCAGATCGACAGCCCCTTGAGAAAAGACATCGAGATACTCTGACGCAACAATAGCTCCAGAAGTCACAGAACCGGTCCCGCTCTGCTCCAAGCGGATACGATTGACAGCAAGTGCTCCACCACCCAAAGCGACATTTCCATTAGTGGCAACAACCTGAATGTCTGTCAGAGACTCATCAACCGGTGCCGCCAACACCTGCATGCGCCCACCAAGATCAACCGATGTACCAGAGACATTGATCGATCCCTCTGAGGTGGTCAGCCAGGCATTCCCAGTGACAACTCCACCCGAACTGCTCATGGTGAGATCACCCACGGACTGAAGGGTGGCATTAACGTCAAGTGCCCCGGCAGCCTGAATTGATACGGGGCCACCAGATGCGAGTGATGTATCAAGAGTCAGTGCATCCTGCTCTCGGATCGACATCGCATACCGATACGGGGGAGATCCCGCGTCTTGCCCCAAGCCCTGGGTTGCTGAGAGCCTAAGACTTCCAACCGCAGTATCCAAATCAATCACATGTTCAACGGAATTTGACGGATTTACGATCTGCTCATTTGAAACGAGCACATCCAATGTCGCTGCCGAAATCGTTCCAGCGGATGCACCACTGGAACTTGTGGTGACGAATCGCAGAGGCGTATTATCTTCCCGGGTAATCCATCGATAGGATTGTACGCCCGCCGATGAGACGTCACCCTCATAAATGATATCTGATGAAAATGCTTCTACAGACAGCTCATTGGTTGCATTAATGGAACCTGATGATGACACATACAATTGACCACGGCTGGTAGCCGTGTCGTCCTGATCATCCACAACAATGATGCCCACTTCTGGGGCCGTCACAGGAGCCGTCAAGACAATGTTCTCAACTTCAGTATCTCCGCTCCCAGCACCATACCAGTCTCCTGCGATTCCATTTTGAGCGCCACTCCCTGCACCGCCTGCTGCTCCTGTGGTTCCTAAGACATAAAAGCCAGAATCGGTATCAATAGCGGCATCTACTCTTACATTGGTTGCCGCTAAAGCTATGACGTTTTCGGTTCCTGCATTCTGAAGGGGACTTGCGATTCGTATTGTTGAATCCTCAGCCGGAAGATCCACAATCAGTCCATAATTCACATCCAACCCTGGGGCAATCTGCACATAGGAAGGAGCCTCTGGGATGATGGGAGACGCATAGTTAACAGTAATCGTATTACCACCAACCCAGGCCAAAGGATTTGCCGCATTGAAATCAAAGGACACAAAGCCGTCTTGATAGTCGAAGCCACCATTAGTAAACGTCGTGATTTCTACATCCTCATCAACGATTGTGCCCGGATTCGCAGGATCAAACGTTGAGAATTGGAAATTGGCTGTCGGAGCATAGTTCCCAAAAAAGTCATTTACACTAAAAACAAGATTTGAACGGCCAGCCGTATTCGGATCTTGTAATTCGACGGTCGTGAAAAAAATTCGATCAAAACCTCGGACATCTGGAATATCGATGAACCCTTGAAGGGTTCCTGGAACAACAGCGTTTGGAGCTGATGAGGTTCCTATTGGAGTGATAAGAGACTCAGCCGCAGTTCCAAGATCCAGAAAGGCACTACCATTCGTACCTCCAGAGAAGTCAGCGTCGGTGCCTGCTGCAGCGTTTCGAACTCCATTTGTTACCACAATATCCTGAAAGACATTCAGATTGTGATCTAATGTTCCCGGAGAAAGAAAATTACTGTTGGTGTCAAACTCCATTTCATTGCTGACATCTGGGATATCCCCACCAACGCCGTCACTAGCATTATTACCATCGGTCGTCAGTGTGTGCCTGAGATAGAGATCATCACCATTTCCATCCAAAACAATGACTTGCCAGCCACCATCAATGGCACCATCATTACGCTGAACAAATACATCTGCAGCCAATGCGATCCGCGTTTCCAAAGGCTCGATCTGACCGATACCCTCACTGGTCCGCTCACGACGATCACGCATACGACGTTTCCGATGTCGCATGTGTTTACGAAAGCGCTCTAGGCTATAAAAACGAGTCATGTAAGAACCCCTTGCGTTGGTGCGACCCCATGGCCGACATTCTTCTCTTTTGAGTCTGTCATCGCACAATATTCCCGGCAAGTTTTTGGTCGCACATTCCTAAAAAAGGCGAAAAAGCCCTTTAAAAGTCAGCTTTGACCGCAAACCGTTCCACTGGACATTTGCCTGTCGTCGCACCTTCAAGCCTCAAAAAAACAAACAATTTGAGGCATCAGGTTCTTCGACAGTATCGCGTCGTCCAACCCAACAATCGGGCTAGCCCGCCGCGTCGCCTCTCCATACGTCACAACCTTCCACATTGTTCGCTTGTTTTTTCGGTGATTTTGGCCCATTCCGCAAAGTCAACCACGACACGTGACTTTGACGCGCAGCAAACGTGTTCGGATCGACGGGCTTATAGCACCGGAAAACCCAATTGACCTGCACCATAGGTATGCATGGAAAGCTTTACGGATGAAGCAAACTCACCCTTGATCATCATCTGGGATTGCTTTCGTGCCTCCAATGCGTCGATCAAAAGACAACTGAGGTCCGTACAACGGACTTGTAAGGATTATGTCTGCCGACAGGATGCCAAGCTATGGGAACGAAAGTTCGACAAAAAGCTCACGCCAACTATCGACTCGCCCCTCCAGATTATCTGGAGCGACGGGACTGTCCTGCGATCTTCACGCTTGTTCCCATTCAACTTGAAGT
>JBDOMS010000365.1:0-3580 GCA_039831735.1 Pirellulales bacterium | reverse complement strand
GTACTAATCCTCCCGCCCCGATTGCCTGCATCTCAGGTTTCCTTCTGACTCATCTCTTTCCATGACTTGCCGAAATTGGCACTAGCAGGGTTCGCTGAACATTCGTCGTTAGAATGCGTCGTGCTCATTGGGTGCTTCTTGCAGCCCCTGGACCCATCCTTGTTGACCTTCTTCTCGCGACTTCGACCTCCATCACCGCTGCGCTCCGCCTTGAGCTTGGCTATCTCGGCCCGTAGCTTCGCGACTTCACTTCCATCGTTATTGTTGACCGCCGGGGACGGCGCAGGTAGCGGCCTGACCGCTGATAGCGTACTGGCATCCCCCACGGGGAAATCCTGTGAGATCCGAATGGCCTCCAGTGCCTGGTGACGGAATGTTGGCTCCGCCAGTTCACGAATCTCCCTCAACCATTTATTTCGATTAGGCCAATTAACCAGCATCCCATTTAAACTGATTATCTTTCCAGTGTCATTCTTGCCTAAAGATCCATCTCCCGCAGCATCAAGTGCAGAATCCAGTAATCGCATTCGTCCAATCAGGACCTCCACGTCATCACCGTGACGATACATGAGCTGATCGATCTCTTGGTACAGAACGGCAGCTTGTTGGGGAGTGCGAATACACTGCGTTCTTCGAAACGTACTGTATATTGTCGTCAGATTGAGTACCGTTCCGGGCTCGTTGGCCAAGCGCATGTTTGCGACTTCCCCCGCGGGCAAGGCAGCGATCACGTGCGCTACAGCACGGCGGATCACTTCCTGCTCCGCCTTGAACGCCCTGCCCTGCTCCCGTGCCTCGGCGTTGGCGAAATTCGCAGGGGGCGTAAATAGCACCTCGGTAAAGCCGAGCTCTGGTAGCTTGAGCTTCACGACCTGCTCAGGTCCGACCATGAGGTGTAACAGGCCCGGATGTACCGTAGCTGCGAAGCTCCGCAGCTCGATCAGCCACAAATCTCCTCTCATCCCCTGTTTGGTCCACGGTGTGAGCTCCGGCATGGAACCTTTCTCCATGATGCTTTTTCGCTATTTAATGCTATAGAAACTAGGAAGTGCTCCGTGGTTTCTACAGGTAATACGGTGAATACCGAGTGGGACCAGTGGGATCGCTCGGGGAACGAGTTGACGTCACTGTTGTTGATTAAATAGCGAATACATTACACGCCATTCAACGGGCTGGATTCCTTACGTACCATAACCCCTCTATCCTTCCCCATCTTACTTCCTGGGTTTTGGTCGTCTCCAGCACACCCTCGCAGACCGTTGCCTCATTGGTTTGTTGCAATGTCCACTGTGAATAAATTTGTGAATCTCCAGTGTGTCTCTTCGTCCAATCGTTTCGTGAAAAAATCCGCTAAATTTGATGTACCAGCTTGCCAGTACACTGATACCATGCCCTTAGCAATGATTGATCTCGTGAAATGATATTTGCGTTCGACGTGTTTTGTGCGTCCATCTGCTACCTGATCATTTGCCAATCCTACTGCACATGCATTGTCGCATGATATTGGCGTTGGTCCTTGCTTGTGCCCAAATATCTCAGTTAAATTTCGTAGATATATCGCTCGCATCGTGCATAGATATAATGCTACATACTCCGCCTCCGCACTAGACATGGCGTGTGTCGTTGTTTGGATTCTGCTGATATGGTCGATTGGGCCGTTTACAAAGGAGGGTTCCTTATTCCGTCCAAAGTAGAATACTGCTCCTGATCTCGACCGCGATTTGTTCTCGGTATCGAATGACGCATCTGTGTATGCTTTCAATTGCATGTCACTTGCATAATATTTAATCCCGCGATTAGGGAATTGTCGTAGATATCCAAATATGTGATCTGTGTCCTTCATCACTCGTTCAGTCGGTGTCGCTTGCTGACTTGAGACCTTTGAAACGTGAGTGACTATGTCACACCGGACCGCCATAGCTAAATATAACAAACATCCTATCTTCTCTTGCAGAAGACGTATTTCATTTTCGTTCAGTGGGCGTGAGTCGTCTTGTGGTGCTGTGGTTTGTCGTCCCGTGTACTTCGGTCTTGATGTTGGATATGGAGTCATTCTCTTTTGAACATTGGTGAGGTTGAAGCGTACTAGCATGTTTTGGACTTGCGTTGGCATTGCTGCTGTGATTGACCGCTCCTCACGATTGATGGTGATGTGAAACCCGCAATACATCTTTGGGTCGTTTTCCACTTTCAGATTGTAGCCCTCCTTTCGCAGGACTTGCATGATTTGTTCGGCCTGTGGTGTGTTACTGTAAGCGAACATGAGGTCATCCACGTGAATACAAAAAATAGTGTCATCCAATGGGTCATTTGAGCGAAAAATGCACTCGTTGTCACATTCGACATATCCATGCTTCTCCAGAATTTTCTTCAGTGATTGCATTGCGATCAGTCCTGCTTGATTGAGCCCATAAACGGGGCGACTGATCTCCAACAGAACATGCCCCTTACTAATCTTATCCTTTAGTTGAAAGTCTTCAATGATCTTTGGAGTGAGACACTTCATAGGACACCACATATATTCCAAACTCGGTAAAACGTTTGGTTCCGCTAAATAGAAATCAGACACGTCGGCTGTCATGCATTCTTTTCCTGTGCTGATGATGTGATTGAGCATTATCTTTTTGGCCTGCATTGATACTGTGCGAGATGATCTGGGTCCTTCGTATTGAGACCGATTTCCGTCGTATGCTAGACGGATGCGCTTAGATTTGCCTTCTTTTTGCTCAAGGATTGGTACTACATATGATGGTATTGTCTCTTCTTGTTTCTCGTGAGGATGGATGGGCCGCCATGACTTGCGCGTGATTACGTTCCGTTCCCATTCTGCGTAGTTGGCCTCTCGCCATTCTTCTGCATCTTCCAGTAGCATGGCTTTCGAGTAGTTAAGTCTCACTCCATCTTGAATGAGCCGTGCCACTCGCTTCTCGCATGGTAATAGTGTCTCATAGCCCGCTGCGGCATCTTCCCACCATTGAAGCGTCTCTGCTTCTGCGTCCAAAATGTCCTTGGCCCTTTGTTCGTCTTTGTTATCCTCGCTGTTCCGTGGCTCTGGGGCGATGAGTTCTTCATAGATGGCGCCCTGTTCGATGTTACGTGAGGCAGGTTCATAGCGCTCAGCTTTGCTCAACTTGGTGGAGCTGACGATGATTGTCTTTCCACCTGGCGCCGACGTAACTCGATTTAGTTGTCTAAATTTCGTTGGCGGTTTTCTGTGTCGGGACGGGTAGCCTCGCGTCGTTTTGGTGGTCGTTGTGGTGTGCTCCACGGCTTCTGCGTGTTTTGGCTCGCCACCCTCGTAATCTGCCTCGTCGTCTCCCTCCAATACGTGGAATGAATTGTCTGACGTTGCCTCGGCAGGTTGCGACTCTACCCTTGGCTCTTTGTCTATTGGCTTGACCGTGGCATTGCTTCCTCGCTTCTTTCTGCCTTGGTTTGCACTGTACGTACGTCCACGTACCTCTCGCGCGCATTTTTGACCATGCTCGTGCGCCGGTTGAGTACGTGATCGACGGCTGATTTCTTGCGACTGTCCTTCTGTAGTTGTGCCTTGTGACTCTTCTGCTTTTCCCGGCTTCTC
>JBDOMS010000446.1:0-16027 GCA_039831735.1 Pirellulales bacterium | reverse complement strand
ATGATATTTGGAGGCTTGATGGGCACTAATAGTGGAGTTGCAGCTGGCCTTGCAGCAGTTGATCCAAAACTGGTACCTTATGGGGCTATGACTGCTACTTTCTATACAGGGGTAGGATGTTTAATAGTTCCTTCTATTTTATTTTTACTCATTAGATTTTTATTCTAGATGTACCAAAAAGATTTCTCCATTTCAACTAACGGCCAAGGCTTGACCGAAATAACTAATGAGATTGATAAAATTGTTCTTCAATCTCAAACAGAGGAAGGCCTGTGTAATGTATTTATTAAACACACTTCTGCTTCCTTACTTATACAGGAAAATGCTAGCCCGGAAGTTTTAGAGGACTTGAATAATTTTTTTAAGAACCTAGTGCCTGAAACTGGAAACTATCTCCACAGTACTGAAGGTCCAGATGACATGCCAGCACATATAAAGGCATCAATGATAGGCAGTTCAATAACTATTCCTATTCAAGAAGGTCGTGTATGCCTTGGGACATGGCAGGGAATTTACCTCTGCGAGCATAGGGATCATGGCGGCGCTCGGAAAATCGTTGTGACAATCCATGGGGAGTGATTGCCGATTCAAAGTTTTCAGGCTACCAAGCAAAGTGTGCGAAAGCTTTATTTGCGTCGGCCATGCGGTGGACATTTTCTCGTTTTGTAACTGCCGCCCCTTCTCGCTTGTAGGCAGCAATAATTTCCTCAGCGAGCTTTTCGTGAGTAGCACGTCCCTTTTTGTCACGAACAGCCTGAAGAATCCATCTGATTGCAAGCGATTGTTGGCGTGTTCGATTGACCTGCATTGGAACCTGGTATGCCGCACCGCCCACTCGTTTTGAGCGAACCTCTACCGCATGTTTAACGTTTTCAACAGCGCGTGAGAAAATCTCAATCGGTTCATCATCACTGATTTTTTGACCAACGATATCAAGTGCCCGATAAAAAACGCCTTGGGCAATGCTTTTCTTACCGTCAAGCATAAGGCAATTAATGAACTTGCTTGCGAGTAAGGAACCAAATTTTGGATCTGGACGAAGTTGTTCGCGGCTGGCAGTAATGCTTCCCATAATAAAAAACCTAGTGACTAACCCTTCTTCGCTCCATAAAGACTACGGGACTGTTTTCGATCCTGAACCCCCAAGGTGTCGAGTGCTCCACGAATAACGTGATAACGAACACCTGGCAAATCTCGTACTCGTCCTCCACGAATAAGAACAATCGAGTGTTCTTGAAGATTGTGGCCCTCACCTGGAATGTAAACGGTGACTTCCTTTTGATTGGAGAGACGAACACGAGCAATTTTCCGCAACGCAGAGTTTGGTTTCTTTGGTGTCATCGTTCGTACTTGCAGGCAGACGCCCCGCTTTTGGGGACACCTATCGAGAACCGGTGACTTTGAAAACTTTCGTTTTGGTTTACGGCGACTGCGTACGAGTTGACTTATCGTTGGCATAGAGCGAAATACGGATGTGGGGGGAGCAACAAATAATTTTCGAGTTCCATAGGCTATCCTAAAAAGCGTCTCGGAAAAAGCGTCCTTCAAGAATTGGCTGGCTCAAGGCCGCAAGGATGCAAAAACTCTCCTCTTCCACCAGCTAAAAGGTCGCCATGCCATTGCTGCCATGGCTGGTTGAGGCAAGTCTTGAGGGCCTCAGCACCTCGAAAACCAGACTTTTGAAGGCTGTTCACAAGGACTGGTAAGAATGAGGGTTGCCAGCGAACACCACGACGAAATAGGGGGGGAATTTCCTCTGGCTTGGAGCATAAAATTAATGATCGACGACGCATTCCTAACGCAGCATGTGATCCAGTTTTTCCCATCACAATGACAGTGCCTGCTCGAAGTTCAAATGCAGCGGCGGTACCACATTGTCCACCGATGGCAAGTAAACCACGTCTCATCCGTGCTCCAGCAAGATGGCCGGCGTTTCCTTCGATAGTGATTTTTCCACCACAAACACCGTATTCACTTCCTGGTAATGCAGCGGCTGCATTATCACCAACATTTCCTTCCACATGGATCACGCCGCCCTTTAGTTCTGCTGCTAACCAATCACCGGCGTTACCCGTGATTGTGATTTGACCCCCTGTCATACCCTCTCCTGCATGACGGCCTATCGAACCGCGCACAATGATTGTTCCTGAACACATGTGCGTGCCTAACCAGTGAACACGGGAAAAGTTACCATGGCATTCAATGCAATGATCATTGGCGTCTCCTTCCACACGACAGGTATCGCCCAGAAGACACGGAAAACCATCAGCAGAGATTTTGAGATGTGATATTTCCTGAACTGAGAGCCCAAAAATACGTGCTGGGGTTATCCCTGAAAAATCAAGAGATAGTGGTGCACTTCCGCTCGGTGAAGTGTCGTAGTTCGTTCGATCGAGGATGAGTGGCATTGAAGTACTACGACTACCTTATTCTTAAGTGCATACCACGTGTTTGGCGAGTCATTCACATTACTCTTGCAACAAGAATCAAGAGAATACCATGAAAAAGAGAATGGGTTCCTCGCTCTTTTGTTACCTGCTAAACAAGGCAACATCATTATTAGTGGAACCAATAGTGAATTTTCAATGACGTGAAAAATTATTGAGTTTGTCTTCGGGAAACTGTGCCTGTGCAGTGCTTTGTTTCGAGCAAGACGACTTTATTGAACCCACTGATACTCTAAGTAATGGCTTAGAGTGGAACCCTGTATGACTTGGGGGCAAGGGCTCAGCGGGAGACAAAATCTCCGGTTTAATCCTGTGAACAGGTGTTCCGTACTGCATAGTGACATGTGGCGATTGATAGAGGAACGGTTCGCAGTTTCCGGCAAGGATGTGAAACTTTTGGGGTCGAATGGGTCGTGGCGTTTGGCCATGGAGCAGAAAACAGGAAAAAACTAAAAACGTGCTTGTTGGGTGTGGGCAGGGCCGCATTGACCTGTATACTGTGGCCTTTTCCTTGTGATGTCATTTCTGCATCTGGATCTGCTGGAGCATATATGCGTTTCACTCTTCTTGATCGAATCGTTGCCGTTGAGCCCGGCAAGAGTATTACAGCAACAAAGTCATTGTCGCTTTCTGAAGAGTATCTCGCAGATCACTTTCCATGTTTTCCTGTAATGCCAGGTGTGCTCATGCTTGAAGCTATGACTCAAGCGGCAGCTTGGACAATCCGCCTTGGTGAAGACTTCGCGCACAGCATCGTTGTTTTGCGTCAGGCGAAAAATGTGAAATATGGAGATTTTGTAGAACCAGGAAGGGTTCTAACAGTCACTGCAGAAGTGCTTTCACAAGATGAGACAACCACAAAAGTGAAGGCAAGTGGCACTGTTGGTGACAGATCAAGTCTCACTGCACGATTAGTACTTGAGAGGTACAACATGGCTGATCGCCGTCCATACGGCGATGCGATTGATGCTCGTGTTCGATCGGAGATGAGGAAGCTTTGGGGAATTCTCAATCCTTCAGCTCGCAGTGATGCTCAGCCCCGTCGCGTTGTCTATGGTGGACAAAATGCAGCTTTTCCGGAGGCTGCGTCTCCCTCGGGCGTACCTAGCCTGGTTCGGTAATAACGACAAAAAGGGCAGTTCTGAGGCTGGTTTTCCCGATTATGCGGCTTGCGTACAGCGGCTTTGAGTAGTTTCGGGTTCCCTTCTTGGCGGGCCGACAGTACAAACGGAGTCTAACGTTTGAATTTTTAGCCCTCTTTTACAACATAAGGTACTTGTCGATGCCATCGCGTGATGAAATCTTTGAGAAAGTTCGAGCTGCTCTCGTTGATGCTCTAGGTGTAGATGATGATGAAGTCACAGCTGAAGCCACAATGGTAGGCGATCTTGGTGCCGAGTCGATCGACTTTCTCGATATTGTTTTTCGCCTTGAAAAATCCTTTGGAATCAAGATTCCTCGAGGCGAGTTGTTTCCTGAAGATGTCCTGTCAAGCACCGAATATGTTGCCGACGGAAAACTGAACGCTGCTGGAATAGCCGCTCTGAAGGAACGAATGCCTTTTGCTGATCTCACAAAGTTTGAAGCTGATCCCAGCGTTCAAAACTTTGCCAACACACTTACCGTCGAAGATATGGTCCGGTATGTGCAAAGTAAGGTAGGAGGCTAACCGGCCACCGAAATATCTGACATGCGTTGGTTCTGGATCGATCGTTTTGAAGAGTTTGTGCGAGGCAAACATGCCACGGCAGTGAAAAATGTGTCGTTGGCTGAGGAGCATATGCACGATCACTTCCCGGGCGTGGCATTGATGCCAAATTCATTGATTGTGGAAGGAATGGCACAGGCAGCAGGGCTTCTTGTTGCAGAAGCGATTGATTACAATCGCCGAGTTGTGTTGGCAAAAGTTTCCAAGGCGGAGTTCAACTTTGATGCTGTTCCTGGAGACATGATTAAGTTTCATGCAGAGATTACTGATCTGAAGCCGACAGGTTCTTTCACTCGTGTGAAGACAACAATTGGTAGTGAAGTTCAAGGGCAAGCTGAAATCTTTTTTGCTCATTTAGAGCCCGGAGAAGGAGTTCCTAAATTATTTGAGCCCGAAGAGTTGCTTCGCTGGTTGGATCAAATGCATATTTACGATGTTGGTCGCGATGAGTCTGGGCAGCCGCTACCCCGCCCAGACTGGTAAAAACTTGTTCTGGTAAGTAGTTCCTAGAAAGGAAAATCTTCTGATGGGTGCCGGGCGGCGGAGAGTCGTAATTACAGGAATGGGGTGTGTGACTCCGTTGGGGGTCAAAGTTGACCAACTATGGGAAAATCTCAAGGCATCAAAGTCGGCTGTTGGTCTCACAACGGTTTTTGATGCCTCGAAGTTTCCTACGAAGATTTCCGCTGAAGTTCGAGATTGGTGTGTCACTGATGAAGGTGAAGATGCCAAACAATGGGAGTTTTGTGGGCGGCATACGAAGTTTGCTGCTGGTGCTGCGCGACAAGCCATGCGTGATGCTGGTCTTGAGAAAGGTCTTCCGTCAAACCCCACAAAGCTTGGTATCTATCTTGGAAGTGGTGAAGGACAGCAGGATTTTGATGCGTTTACCAATATGATGATGGCTGCTATCTCAGGTGACACCCTGGATGTTGCTCAATTTACAAAGCTTGGTCTTGAGACGCTTCATCCATTGACTGAGGTTGAGCAGGAGCCCAATATGCCGGCTGCCCATCTTGCGGGTATGTTTGATGCTCAGGGTCCAAATCTCAACTGTCTGACAGCGTGTGCCGCATCCAGTCAGGCAATTGGAGAGGCAACGGAGTTGGTGCGTCGTGGAGATGCTGAAGTGATGCTGTCTGGTGGGACACACAGTATGATCCATCCATTTGGAGTCACAGGATTTAACCTGCTTACGGCGCTTTCCACTCGAAACGACGAGCCGACTCGAGCAAGTCGACCCTTTGATAATGATCGCGATGGCTTTGTTCTTGGTGAAGGAGCAGCCATGGTCGTTCTTGAAGAGTTGGAACACGCCAAAAAACGTGGTGCTCACATTCATGGTGAGATTCTTGGGTATGGGTCAACGGCGGATGCGTATCGAATAACAGATACCCACCCCGAAGGGCGCGGAGCGTCTTCGTGTATCAAAATGGCCTTGGAAGATGCAGGCCTCGGAATTCATGACATCAACTACATAAATGCTCACGGCACAAGCACGGATGTGAACGACAAGGTAGAGACACTCGCCATAAAAAACGTCTTCGGTGAACATGCCTACAAAATCCCAGTGTCCAGCACAAAAAGCATGATGGGGCATCTCATTGCTGCGGCAGGCGCAACAGAACTAATTGTGTGTCTTCTGGCTATTCGTGATGGTGTGATGCCACCAACGATTAATTACGAGAACCCTGACCCAAATTGTGACCTCGATTACGTTCCAAATAAGGCTCGTGAGGAAGTGTGCGAGCGAGCCTTGTCAAATAGCTTTGGTTTTGGCGGTCAAAATATTTCGTTGATTGCGGGTCGCTATCACGCGTAGTGCATTCAGTTTGAGAAACCAAGCTCGCGCAGAATGCCTATTTTCCGTTAGCGATGTTTTCTCAATCACTGTGACCCTATTGACCGATACAAGTTGCCAGTTGAGTGGTTTCTGCTTGGCCTTTTGGGAACACCCTATGAAATCTTTACTGGGACTACTTTTGGCGATCACCCTCATATCAACTACGAGCGGCTGTTCGATTATTGATCGGCTTTTTTTGTTGAATACTGATAATCCATATGGACATCACTACAACGGAGCGTGTGGCGAAGGTGCATGCTGCCCCGGAGGCTGTGAACAAGGAACATGCGGTCCTGCCGGTTGTGAAGAGTGCGTAAGCGGAACGTGTCGTCGAGATCAGTACGGAGGGCTTGCGAAGCATCGTCTTACTCCAGAGGAACGAGCTGCCCTTGAGTGCTCTGATTATGGTGCAGTCACACCAGCTGGGCCCCCTTCTGGAACTGTTGCATACCCCTATTATACCACACGTGGTCCTCGAGACTTTCTTGCGAAGTGTCCACCATCCATCGGTCCATAACACCTTGGCATGACGGGGGGCCGGGTTGCCGATAGGCTATTGAGTCTGTTCGGCAATCCGTTTTTCATTGGTATCAGGCGAGGATAAGACATGGCACAATCTCCAGATCCATCCAATCTTTCCCCTGGAACTAACGCGGCCGGGCGTTTGACCCTCATTGGGTGGTTAGTATGCGGTATTGCCGGGATTGGTTTTGCGTTTGACATTTATGAACTTCTGATGCTTCCTTTAGTGGCACGGCCAGCACTGCTGGAGTTAGGAGGCTTTCAGCCAGGAAGTGCTGGGTTTCTTCGCTGGGTCGGCATTCTTTTTTATGTGCCAGCACTCTGTGGCGGATTGTTTGGTTTGCTTGGCGGGTACCTTACGGATCGACTTGGTCGTAGGCGAGTGCTCACATGGAGTATTCTCATTTACGCTTTTGCAGCCTTCGCAGCTGGATTTGCTACGAGTTTGCCCATGCTTCTTGTTTGTCGCTGTTTTGTTTTTGTCGGCGTGTGTGTGGAGTTTGTTGCAGCAGTCGCGTGGTTAGCAGAGCTTTTTCCAGATCCAAAACAGCGTGAGCGTGTCCTCGGGTACACGCAGGCATTCTCATCTATTGGTGGATTGATGGTGGCTGTGGCAAATGGTATTGCAATCCAGTATGGATCAGGCTTTCCCGCTATTCAGTTGCCTGCATGGCTTTCATTTCTTGGTACCATTGAACCAGCCCATCAGCACGAAGCTTGGCGGTATACCCTGATGTCTGGCCTTCTTCCTGCGTTACCTCTGATTCTGATTCGTCCATTCTTGCCAGAATCACCGGTTTGGGCAGCCAAGCGAGCAGCAGGTACTTTGAAGCGGCCAAGCATTGCTGCGTTGTTTGCGCCTGATCTTCGCCGCACAACGATAACAACAGCACTTGGATTTGCGTGTACGCTCGGTATCGCGTTTGGTGCGATTCAGCAAATGCCTCAAATGGTGCCTGGCTTGGCGGAGGTACAAGATGCCGCGGAGAAAGCTGGTGACCAAGCCGTTGCGGCTGCTCGTAAGAATGGAGAAAACAATGAAGAAAAACTCTCATCTGTTGCTCGAGCAGCAGGTGCTCGCGTACGTCAGAAAACTGCTGCCGAGTACACAAAAGTTCAAGAACTTGGTGGACTGACTGGGCGTTGTCTCATGGCTGTCATACTCGCCGCAGGAATTGCATGGGGTTGGAAACTTCGGGTCCTTCAGATTCCAGGTCTTTTATTAATTCCAGTTGTTTTCTGGTTTTTTACTCGCTGGCCAAACACGACTTTCTTTGAAGTCCCTCTTGAATGGGCATACCTTGGCAGACTTCCAGTAACAACGATGTCATTCGGCCTATTTCTCGTAGGGCTTGTAACCGTTGGTCAGCTATCTTTTTGGGGAAATTATTTGCCGCACGTATTCCCTGTCCACTTGCGTGGTACCGGTGAAAGTTTTGCTGCAAATATTGGTGGACGGATGCTTGGTACGTCTGCAGCAGCGATTACATCTTTGATCGCTGGGCTCATGCCGTATGATTCATCCCCCCTGAAGTTTTCTGCAGCGGCTGCCATTGTGGGCACAACTATTTGCCTCGTCGGTCTCATTGTTGGTTTTCTTTTACCTGAGCCAAGTGGAGAGCTTGATAGCTAGTGTGCGATTACTGAACTCAGAAAACACTTGATAACGGAAAATGATTCATTCGATAGTCAAGTGACTATAGGTGGTAAGATCTCATTTTGAGGTGCCTTGCTCCGGAGAAGAGCGAGGAGCAAGAGGAGCTTCATCAGGAATAGTGGGTACATTCCAAATGGTGTAAAGGCCGATGATGACCGCTGCTAGAGCAATGTACTTTAGCCACCACGGCATGCTTCCTAACACAAGGCTGAGTGCAATAACGACCGCTACAAGTGCAAACGCTCTGTTCTTTGTTGTTCTTCGTACACCCCGATAATGTTGCCAGTCATCAAGTGTGGGACCAAAGGTTTTTGAACGATGAAGCCAGGCATGCATACGAGGTGAGCCACGGTAGAAGCACCAGCTCGCTAACAGGAGAAAGGGAGTCGTTGGTAGCAATGGAAGGAGTGACCCGAGTATGGCCAGGGCCACGCACAGCCAGCCAGCAGCCACATAAAAGAAGCTTTTGATAGGATCAGTTGTCGGTTTGAAATCCATGGTTGAATCCGTAATGAAGCCCCTGAATGGTAGCACGCCGGCGTTTTGATGGGGGGTATTTGTGAAGAAATCAAGGAATTCCTATGATTTTGCTCCGCGTAACAGATATTCCACTCTCGCCTGAGGAGATTCTTCGATGCCATTGGTTCCTATGCGAATTTTGCTTGATCATGCTGCTGAACATGATTACGGCCTAGCTGCGTTTAACGTCAACAACATGGAACAAATTCAGGCAATCATGGAGGCGGCGAAGGAAACAGATTCACCAGTTATTGTTCAGGCGTCACGTGGAGCTCGAGCGTACAGTCAAGATAATTATCTGAGACATCTTATGTTGGCTGCCGCGGAACTGTACCCACTGATCCCAATCGCCATGCATCAAGATCATGGAAATTCTCCCGCCACGTGTCAGAGTGCCATTGATCATGGTTTCACAAGTGTGATGATGGACGGTTCTCTCAAGGAAGATGGAAAGACACCTGCTGATTTTGACTACAACGTTCAAGTTACAAAGAATGTCGTGGATCTTGCTCATCGTCAAGGTGTCTCTGTTGAAGGAGAACTTGGGTGTCTCGGCTCACTCGAAACAGGTGAGGGTGAAGCAGAGGACGGTCATGGAGCGAGTGGGAAACTCTCACAGGATCAACTGCTTACAGATCCAGATGAAGCCCAACGATTCGTTGCAGAAACAGGAGTGGATGCACTTGCCGTAGCTATTGGCACGAGTCATGGAGCGTATAAGTTTACACGAAAGCCAGATGGAGATGTATTGGCCATGAAACGGATTGAAGAGATCCATGCCAAACTCCCAAACTGCCACCTTGTGATGCATGGCTCATCAAGTGTTCCGCAAGAGTTACAAAACATCATCAATCAATATGGTGGCACAATGCCACAAACGTGGGGTGTCCCAGTTGAAGAAATTCAAAAAGGTATCAAGTTTGGTGTTCGTAAAATCAATGTCGATACTGATTGTCGCATGGCAATTACTGGTGCTATAAGGAAGGTGCTTTCTGAGACTCCAGAGAAATTCGATCCGCGTGATTATTTGAAGCCTGCCCGTGAGGCCATGAAAAAAGTGTGTGCAGAGCGAATGGTGCAATTTGGTCAGGCCGGTAACGCAGGAAAGGTGAAATGCATTTCACTGGCAGATATGGCGAAGCGATATAGTGGCTAACCTTGAAGCATCGGTGTAATGATGTCTCAAAGGAAGGCTTCAAGGTTGCATGTTTCAATTTTTTGTAGCGATCCGGGTGCATAAATACGGCTAAAAAGTCACGTTGCGGTGTTTTCCTAGTCGTCCTATAGTCCCTGCTCCATGGACGAAAAAAAATATGTTGCTGATCCGACTTTTCCGGGCATCCTTGCGCGCGGAAAAGCAGTGCTTGAGTCAGAAGGAGACGCGATCCTCAGACTCGCGAACCAACTGGACGGTGCATTTGAGAGAGCCGTAGATACGGTGCTGACGTGCAGTGGAAATCTTATTGTCACAGGAATTGGAAAAGCTGGTCTTATCGCGAAAAAAATTTCAGCAACTCTCGCATCAACGGGTACACCTAGTCATTTTCTTCACCCTGCAGAAGCAATGCATGGGGATCTTGGTGTCATTCGTGGCGATGATGTTGTTCTTGCTTTTTCACAGTCTGGTGAGACTGAAGAAATGGTTCGACTTCTTCCACATCTTAAGAGTCGAAAGGTTCCAATTGTAGCAATCACGGCTCGAGCACATAGCACACTGGGACGAAACGCTTCAGTTGTTCTGAAGATAGGTGAAGTACAAGAAGCCTGTGAGCATCACCTAGCACCAAGCACAAGCACTGCTTTGATGTTAGCAATTGGGGATGCATTGTCACTGGTCGTGAGTAGCCAGCGCAACTTTCAGCCAGAGGATTTTGCAGCGAGGCACCCAGGAGGAAGTCTTGGCCGACAACTATTGTGTGTTGAAGAAGCAATGCGATCCTTTTCACAGTGTCGAATAGCTTTGCCGGAAGAGTCAGTAAGGACTGTCTTTTCCAAGCCTCTGCCACGACGACGTACCGGTGCTGTTATGGTGATCGATGATCAGGGTATCCTGCGAGGAATTTTTACTGACAGTGACCTTGCTCGGCTCTTTGAAAGACATGAGGATGCCGCGATAGATGGTCCCATTCAAGCAGTGATGACCCAGCAGCCAGTGACAATACGTGTTGGATCACGGGTAAGTGATGCAGTAGCCATTCTTGACGAACATCACATTAGTGAGCTTCCAATTGTGGATAGCGATGGGCGTCTTATTGGGCTTCTCGATATTGTTGATCTTGTTTGCTCTGACCCTGCTGAACAGCCTGTCACGATAACCAAAAATTCCCAAACAGCAGCCTAGTCCATCACACACTTCCTGGGCTTTAGCCCTTATCTTCCACATGGGTGAATATGACCATGGTTGAACTTGAAAACAATATTGAGAATCATCTGGCAGAAGTCCGGCTACTATTACTTGACTGTGATGGGGTGTTAACAACTGGCGGAGTGACATGGGCAAATAATACGGTTGAGATGAAGACATTTCATATCCGTGATGGTCTGGGAATAAAGCTTTGGGCTAGTGCTGGTTACCAAACAGGCATTGTGACCGGAAGATCGAGTCACATCGTTGAGGTACGTGCTCAGGAAATGTCGGTATCAATCGTGCGCCAGGGGGTTCATAACAAAAAGAAGGCCGTTGAAGAGATTTTGGCTGATCAAGGGCTGACGTGGAAGCAGACGGCCTTTATTGGTGATGACCTTCCTGACCTTGCCTGTATTCGTCACAGTGGGGTGGGGGTGGCTGTAGCAGATGCATGTCAAGAGGTACGGGAGGCTGCCATGATGATCACATCAGTCGACGGAGGAAGGGGTGCAGTGCGTGAGGTCGTTGAACAGTTATTGAAGGCACAAGGCCATTGGAATGCGATCGTGAGTAGGTACTTGGTGTAAGAGACATGGAAAATCGTCTTGGACGAACTGCAAGGGTGTTCCTCGTTGTACTTGCCATGGCAGGTTTGTACCGTTTGGCTGTCGTCCCCTGGATTGAGCCCAAGCTTGTTGCTGCCGTGAATGTAATAGAACTCACACCAGAACAGGCTGCAGAGATCAGAGCACGTGCTGATCAGCGGCTTGCTGCTCTGGGCGATATTCTTCCAGTTGGATCATGGGAACGAAATGATCCAATCATGTTGGAGAGCCGCCAAATGAGGCTTCTTTTTCGAGACTATCACACCCTCCCGGATGGGCGTGTGAACCTCATGCCATGCACGTTGGTTGTGCTTCCGGATCGAAATCGAATAGCAAATGGGCAGAATGAAGGTCGAACGATTGTTCTCAGAGCCCCGCAGGGAGCAGTTCTTGAGTTCGATGAACCAATCGATCTACGTCAAGGAAGACTAGCAAAACTTGTGGGAGGTAGCCTGCGTGGACAAGTAACTATTCGAGGCACTCCGTCGGTTCCAGAAGCACAAGATGATATTGAAATTGTCACTCGTGATATTGAGCTCACAGAACTCGAGGTGAGAACAAATGAAGAAGTACAGTTTCGTTATGGTCGCTCTACAGGGAGTGGTCAGGCTTTAGTTGCAACACTTACGCCAAGGCAAGGAGTCAGTGAACACGGGCCTAATATTGGTGGCGTTGATACCATTCGGATTGATCGAAATGTAAGTATGCGACTCGAGGGTTTTTCTTCAGGCTTTCTGCCTGATGATCCGTCACAGACAACTGATAATGATTCTGTCCCAGTCTTAGTCAGTTGTGATGGAGCACTGTGCATGGATGTTTCAGCGAATGTCATCACGCTTGAGGATAAAGTCGAAGTTCTTCGGCACCTTGCAGAGGGAAAGTTTGATCAGCTGAGTTGTAATTTGTTGGCAATCATTCTTGGGAAAGAGGGAGCCGGGGGGGATGGTACAACAGGAACAATTGAACCACGTGAAATCCAAGCACGTGGAACACCCGTTATTGCAAAAAGTACAAGTGCGAATATTGAAGCTCACGGTGATCGGCTTGGTTATGAAATCGCAAGTCGTCGAATTTTACTCGATGGAGAAACGCCTGTGTCTCTCCTTGCAAAAGGGACTCAAATGGAGGCTGCATCTATCGATTACACTCCTGGTCCACCAGGTAATCCGGGTTCGCTCATGGCCGTTGGTCCTGGTTGGCTACGGATGAAAGCTGAACAAGGTACAGAAGCACAGGCTCAATGGGAAAAGTGGCTACGTATCCGACCAGATCGTTCTGGTCATGTGGCTTCACTTGCTGGAGACGCTGAGGTCACCATTGAGTCACAAGGACGTATTGCAGCCAATGAAATGCATCTTTGGTTAGATGGGAAGCCTCAAGAACATCAATCTCGAGAGATATCTTTTTCAACCGGCACCCTTTCAGGGATTCAACCATCGCGCATGTTGGCTCGTGGTACTGTTCAGATTGATAACGAACAATTGATAGTACGTACTGAGCGTATGGAACTCTGGTTCAAGCATATTCTTTCACAAAAAGCATCAACCCAAGAATCGTCTCAAAATAATTCAAATGATATGAGTCAATCGACGATTCTGGCTCGTCCAGAGTCATCATCACCATTTCAGAACACATTGATGGATGGGCCATCGCGACAAGGACGTCTTGTCGCAACGGGTTCCTTAGTGAGAGGAATGGTACTTCTTGATAAACGAGGGAATCAGGTTGAAGAAATGTCGATGGAAGGCGAAGTCCGTCTTGTTGAAGAGAGTACAAGCCCATCACCAGATGGCTTTGCTGGACTAGATATACGTGGGGACCAAGCTGAGATTGTTCGGGCTACGCAGTTTGATGCTCGTGCAACCGTTTCAGGCCGACCGGCAACGATCACAGGACGAGGTGTTGATCTCACGGGACCCCTTATTGAGTTCGACCGCGGAAGAAATCGAATGACCGTGAATGGGGAAGGTCAATTACGATTGCCAATGGCAAGTGGCATGCAAGGGCTTGAATCACTTGCAGTTGCGAGCACAGCCAACGTGCGAAAATCGCAACAGAGCCCCTCAGGAAAACTCGATGTTACGTGGAAAGGACGTATGGACTTTGATGGATTGACTGCCCGATTTATTGATGAGGTCTTAACAAGCAGTGGGCAGACAGAACTTCATGCTGGATCACTCGACGTAATTCTCACTCATCCAATCGACTTTCGTGATCCAAGTAAGCAGCATGGACAGCAATCTGAAGTTGCTCGTATTGCATGCGGAAGCGGTGTGCGTATCGACAGCCACACAGTCAGTGAAGGAGGCGCAAAATCAGAGGAGCAACTATTTATAAGAGATCTCGTTCTTGATCGTGCGACAGGAAACTTTACTGGCACGGGTCCTGGTCGTTTGACGAGTACTCGTTTTGGCCAGAGTCCCATGATGAATGTTCAGGCAACAGGTACAGCCTCTACTACAAATTCCGTTCCTCAGTCAGACGGACTCACGTATCTTGGAGTCGACTTTCAGCAGGGAATTCGTGGGAATATCAACCAAAGAGTTATGGAGTTTCATCAACGGGTTGAAGCGATTTGGGGACCAGTGACCCAGTGGGGAGAGGCCCTTGAATTTCATGCTGCAGGAGGGTTGTCACCCGGTACGGTTGGAATCACGAGCGATGTGTTGACTGTTGGCCAATCGCCAGCATATCCAGGTCGTGAAAGTACAGCGATTGAGTTATCAGCTGGCGGCAATGTCTTGGTAGAAGGCGATACATTCACAGCCCGAAGTACACGGCTATCGTGGAGTGAAGCTAAGGATTTACTTGTTTTTGAAGGTGATGGCAGAAGCGATGCACAATTATTTCGCCAAGAGCGCGTTGGAGGGCCAACCTCCTCAGCATCTGCTGGAAAAATTATGTATTGGCGGGCACTCAATCGTGTTGATGTAAAGGATGCTCGTTTTCTTGACTTTGATCACATGAGTGGAGCTCCGACAGGATCATCAGTCCCCAACTTTGGTACGACAATTCCTCAGCAGTTTCCTGAGCGACCACCCGGAACATAGAAAATGTATTCCAGTCGATACATGCATATGATGCATGGGTCATGAGTGAGAAACAGAACGAGATTCAGTTGTAAGAGCACGATTTATAAAATCAATTAATTCACAAGAAGCAAAACGGAGAAAATCACTATCTGTTTTGTGATCAGGTGATTCGAGTACGGCAGTGTGAGGTATTCCAAGGGCGATCAATTTACTGTGCAGTCGTTCTGCTCCATCTCGCCAATGCACATCATTCTTTGGGCATGCAAAAAACTGATGGCGTGGCCAATTGAGTGGGTGGATGTGAAGAATAGCGGTATCTTGTCTTGCCTTTTCGATGTCTCCATAGAGTTCCCAAAGAGATTCGTATTGTTCTCCCTGGCCTTGCCTGTCGGCTTCTCGCATTGCAGTGTGAAAATCAATCGATGGCGACAGTGCAGCGGCAATAGGAAAAACATTCGGATGACGATATGAGATACGAAGTGCACCCTGGCCTCCCATCCCAACTCCCATGATGGCAATGCTTGGAGGACGGACGCCAAAGCGGGAGATCATTTCATCTTTGACTGAACTGAGGATGAACTGCTCAGGAGAAATTCTTTTGTCAAAAGACGGCATAATGTGATGAAGCCACCATGATTGTTCACTTCGTGGGGCGATGACAGGAATTGATGCACATTCAATAACATCACGGAGATACGGATAGTCACGAAGACGTTGTCCATCATTATCATGTAAGAAGAGTATGCCTTTTTGAGCAGATGGTTTTGAGGGAGTAAAGAGTTCACAGTTGTGCCCTCCAACATCAATGATTTCCCAATGAGAATGTTGTGATTCAAGGTCTTGCATTGTCAGAACACCTGCTATGCTGATAAAGATTGGAGTTCTAATCTATCATGCGCACGATTCTTTCTACAGAACAACTCAATGTCGGAATTACCCGGCTTGCTGATACAGTTCGTGATAATATAGGCCAAAATCCATTGATGGTTGTAGGAGTGCTGACAGGAGCACTTGTGGTAATGGCTGATCTTATTCGGCAACTTAAGGATCCCATGAGTATTGGAATGGTATGGGCAAGCAGTTATCGTGGAATGGCATTGGAACCCGGAAGACTAGATTTACGTTTTGAACTGTTGCCAGACATTCATGGAAAAGACATTCTCTTAGTGGATGATATTTTTGACTCTGGCCGAACATTAGATGCACTTGTGGATGAATTACGCAACAGAGGAGCAACTCGTGTGCAGTCTCTTGTTCTCTTAAGAAAAACAGGCAAGGCTGAGGTGGCGATGCAACCTGACTACGTTGGATTTGACATCCCAGATGAATTCGTTGTTGGATATGGAC